>NZ_JCANQV010000002.1:0-86326 GCF_059553635.1 Candidatus Streptomyces philanthi | reverse complement strand
ATCAGGCGCTGCCCTGGTCCCACGACCGCAGATACGCCTCCTGCTCCGGGCTGAGCGTGTCGATGTCCACGCCCATCGTCTGGAGCTTGAGGTGCGCCACCTGGTCGTCGATGGAGGCCGGCATCGCGTGCACCCGCCGCTCCATGCCCGCCGCGTGCTCCAGCAGATGGAGGCAGCCCAGCACCTGGTTGGTGAAGGACATGTCCATCAGCGTCGCCGGATTGCCCTCCGCCGCCGCCAGGTTGACCACCTCACCGCCCGCCAGCAGGTTGATGTGCCGCCCGTCCGGCAGCGTGTACTGGTCGACACCGGGCCGCGGCCGGGAGTGCCCCGCCGCCGCGTCACGCAGCGCCGCCACATCGATCTCCACGTCGAAGTGGCCCGAGTTGCACACGATCGCCCCGCTGCGCATCCGCGCGAAGTGCCCCGCGCCCAGCACGTTCCGGTTGCTGGTGACGGTGATGAAGATGTCGCCCAGCTCCGCGGCCCGGTCCATCGGCATCACCCGGTAGCCGTCCATCACCGCCTCCAGCGCGCGGACGTGGTCGACCTCCGTCACCAGGACGTCGGCCCCCAGGCCCCGGGCCCGCGCCGCCACGCCCTTGCCGCACCAGCCGTACCCGGCCACCACTACCCGCGACCCGGCGATCAGCGTGTTGGTCAGCCGCATCACGGCGTCCAGGGTGCTCTGCCCGGTGCCGTAACGGTTGTCGAAGAGGTGCTTGGTACGGGCCTCGTTCACCGCGACGACGGGGTAGCGCAGCAGCCCGCCCGCCTCCAGGCTGCGGATGCGCTGGATGCCCGCGGTCGTCTCCTCCAGCCCGGCGATGACGTCCGACGCGGCGTCCGTACGCGAACCGTGCAGCAGCCCGGTCAGATCGGCCCCGTCGTCGATCACCAGATGCGGACGCGCGTCCAGCACCCGGTGGCAGTGCGCCGCGTACGTCTCCCGGCTCTCGCCCTGGATGCCGTAGACATGCACCCCCTGCTCCGCGGCGTACGCGGCGACCGCGTCGTTGGTGGTGCGCACATTGGACGCGCACAGGAAGACGTCGGCCCCGCCGGCCCGCAGGGTGAGCGCCAGATTGGCGGTCTCGGTGGTGATGTGCACGGCGATCGCCACGCGCTTGCCCCGGAACGGCTGCTCGGCGGCGAAGCGTTCACGTAACCGGGCGAGGACGGGCATCGACTGCGCCGACCAGGAACACAGGCCCGCGCCCTGGCTCGCGAGGCCCGGATCGGCGATGTCGCTCGGATGGAGGATCGGGGTGGTCATGGAACTCCTCGGTCTCGGGAAACGCTGAAAAAAAGGGGGAACTAGCCGGTGTAGACCGGCAGATGCAGCAGGGCCTCCACCTCGGGCCGCCGCTCGCCCTCGGTGGCCACCGTCAGCACCTGGGCCGCGGAGCCGCCGGCCGCCTCGACCAGCGCGTGCAGCGCGGTCAGCGTGCCGCCGCTGCTGACCACCTCGTCGACGAGCGCGACCCGGCGGCCGGCGAGCAGCGCCGCGTCGTCCTCGCCGAGGAACAGCTCCTGTTTACCGGGGGTGCCGATGCTCTGTACGGGGACCCTCACGGGCCGCGTCATGTTGGGCCGGAGTTTCTTGCGGGCGATGGCGTAGGGCAGCCCGGTGTGCCGGGCGATCTCGTGTGCCAGGAGGATGCCGCCGCTCTCCGGGCCGAGGACGACCTCCGCGTCCGGCGCCATCCGCTTGGCGAGCGCCTGCGCGCAGGCGACGGTCAGCTCGACGTCGCCGTAGAGCTTGAGGAAGGCGATCCGGGCGTTCTCCGCGACCCGGACGACCGGCAGATCGCGCTGGACGGTGCCGACGGTGATGGTGTGGGTGAGCGTCATGACCAGGTGTCCTTGTCCAGGGAGGGAACGGGGGAGGCGGCGAGGGCCAGGTGCAGTGCGGCGAGCCGGTTGTCCCGGGGACCGCGGTGCGGGAAGACGGTGCTGCCGAGGACGAGCTGGTCGGCCCCCGCGGCCACCAGCCGGGCGGCGGTGTCCGGGCCCACCGCCCCGTCCGCCTCGACGCGGCGGACCGGGCCGCGCTCGCGCAGCTCCGCGGCCTGTGCCAGCGCCAGCAGCGCCTCCTCGCGGAACGGGCGCCCCGTACCGCCCGGTTCGACGCTCATCACCGTCAGCTGGGCCGGCGCCAGCCGCTCCACCAGCGCCCGGTCGGGCATCTCGCCCGGGTCGACGACCAGGCCGATCTCGGTGGGCCCGGCGGCGATCCGCTCCAGGGACCGCGCGACCTGCTCGGTCACCGTCCGCTGGTGGACGCAGACGGTCGCGGCGCCGCGGTCCGCGGCCCGCTCCAGCAGATCACCGGGCCGGCCGAGCATCGCGTGCACATCGATCGGCAGCCCGCAGGAGGCGGCGAGATCGCTGATGGTCTCCAGCGGCAGCCCCACGTTCCGGGCGAAGTCCGGGTCGATCAGGTCGACGTGCAGCCGCGCTATCCCCAGGCGGCGTAACCCGTCGACATGCTCGCCCAGACGCGTCAGGTCGAGACAGACCACCGACATCGACAGCGTGGGACTTCGGCGGGTGGACGGCGCGGCGTCGAGGAGTTCAGCGGGAGCGGGCATGGGCGGTGGTCCTTTCCGTGCGGGAGGGCAGGGCGCGCAGCACCTCGTCGGCGACGGCGCCCGCGATCAGCGGGACGACGGAGGTGAGCGTCACACCGGGAAGCCGGGGACGGTGCCCCGCGGAGTCGGTGCTCAGCACCCGGTGCAGGGTGCCGTCCGCCAGGGCCGCGGCCAGCCGCCGCTCCCCGGTGGCGGTGGGCCGCAGATGGGTGGTGGCGGCCAGGACCTCGCGGGCCCCGAGCCGGTCGCGGGCCGGACGGGCCACCGCGAGCAGGGTGCCGCCGCTGGTGATCAGGTCGTCGACGACGATGGCGCGGTCCACCGGGCCGTCCAGCCGGTCGCCGGAGAGCATCGCGGTCACCGAGTCCGGGCCCGTACGGCGCTTGGTCGCGGTGACCACCGGGACCTCCAGCCGCGCCCCGAGCCGCCGGACCTGGTCGGTCGCGCCCGCGTCGGGGGCGACCAGCACCGTACGGCCCGGCACGATCCACGGCCGTACCAGCGCCAGGTCCACCTCGTCCGGCGGCAGATGCGTCACCCGCCCCGGCCCGGTGAGCGGATCGAGCCGTTTGCGGTCGCCCGAGGCGAGGGTCACGATCCGGTCGATCCCGGCGGCGGTGGCGAGCTGGGCGAACAGCGCGGCGAGCACCGGCCGCCGCTCGCCCGGCACATGGCGGTCGTGGCGGACGTACGCCAGATGCGGGACCACGGCGGTCACCTGGGACGCGCCGTGCTCGCGGTAGGCGCGGGCCGCGGCGAGCAGGGCCACCAGCGCCTGGTCGACGTGCTGGGCGGGACCGGTCAGCGACTGGAGCAGGACCACCGGGCGGCCCGCCGCGTCCTCCGGCAGGTCCACACACAGCTCACCGTCCGGGAAGCGCCCCTCGATCCCCTCGTGCACCACGGGGGCGCGGCCGCGCTCGCGCAGCGCCCGGCCCACCAGGTGCGCGGCACCGGGGAAGTCGTCGGTGAACGCCCGGCAGGCGGCGACGACGGTGTCGGCGGGCGCGGCGGGGGAGGGGACCGGCACCGCGCGCCGCGCGCTCACCACGGGAACTCCGCGTCCGGGCACGCCAGGCGCAGCGCCGCGCGCAGGTCGTCGCCGTCGTAGCGGTGCGCGGCCAGGGCGCCGAGGTCGGGGGAGGCGTTCACCGCGACGGTACGGCGCAGGGTGCGGAACAGCGGCAGGTCGGACATCGAGTCGCCGAACGCGATGATCTCGTCGTCGGCGATGCCGAGCCCGTCCCGGAGGCGGGCGACGACGCGCGGCTTGTCCTCGGGGTCGAGGATGTCGTCCGGGTAGTCGGAGGCGAAGACCTCGTCGAAACCGCCGAGGCAGTCGGCGAAGGCGCGGTGCGACATCGTCACCAGGACGGTGCGGGTGCCCGCGGCGCGCAGCCAGTCCAGGCACTCCCGTACGCCGCCGATCAGCCGGGCCGCGTCATGGGCCCTGCGGTAGACGCCGGGGCCGGCCTCGCGCCAGACGGCGAGGGCGCTGCGGGCGAAGGCGCGGCTGTCGATCTCGCCCCGCCCGTACGCCGCCTCCAGACGGTGGATCTCGTCCTCCCGGCCCACGACCCGGGCGATCTGCCGGCACGAGGTGGTTCCCGGGAGAAGGGTTCCGTCGAGGTCGAACACGGCGAGCGCGGGGGCGCCGGCGGGACGGTGCGCGGGACCCGGGGCCACGACGGCGGGGCCGGGGCGGTGCGCTGTCGTCATGCCCCCGCCACCTCTTCGAAGAGGTGCGGCAGCGCGCGGTGGCCGGCGAGCCGGGCGAGCAGGACGCGGGGGTCGCTCTCGACGATCACGTTGTCGAGGTAGCGGCGGTGCACGAACCCCTCGCGGGCCGCGTGCTCCAGGTAGGCCAGCAGCGGGGTGTAGTAACCCTCGGTGTTGAGCAGGGCGCACGGTTTGCCGTGCATCCCCAGCTGGGCCCAGGTGAGGACCTCGAAGAACTCCTCCGCGGTGCCGAAGCCACCGGGTAACGCCACGAAGGCGTCGCCCAGTTCGGCCATGAGCGCCTTGCGCTCGTGCATCGAGTCGACGACGTGCAGCTCGGTCAGCGCGGTGTGGGCGACCTCGAAGCGGACCAGGTCGCGGGGGATGACGCCGGTGACCCGGCCGCCGCCGACGAGGGCCGCGTCCGCCACACCGCCCATCAGGCCGGTGGACGCGCCTCCGTAGACCAAGTCCATTCCCGCGGCGGCGATTTCCCTGCCGAGCAGGCCCGCGTCCCGGGCGTACGCCGGGCTCCTGCCCGGGGACGCCCCGCAGAACACCGTGACGGCCGTGGCCATGGAGACCCTCCTTTGAGTCAAAAATGTTGCGCTGAGTCATGACGGGGTAACTGGTTGGGACACCAGATCATACGTATGATGTGCCGCGCAAGAGCGGAGGCCACAAAGGCCCATGGTGACCAGAGGAGTTGATGTGCCGTTGTCCGAAGGCTCTCCCCACACCGACCACGCACCCTCCGCACGACCCCGCACCGCCACCGGAAAACCACACCTGACCAGCAAGGACGTCGCCAAAAGGATCGGCGTCTCACAGGCCACCGTCTCCCTCGTCATGGCGGGGAAATGGCACGGCAGGGTGTCGGCCACCACCGCACGCCAGGTCCGCGACGCCGCGGCCGCGATGGGTTACCGGCTCAACCTCTCGGCCCGCAACCTGCGATTAGGCCAGACCGGCACCGTGATGCTGGTCGTCCCCTCCCTGACCAACCCTCACTTCGCCGCCGTGCACAGCGGCGCCGCCCGGCTCGGCGCCGAACACGGCCTCGGCGTCATCGTCTACCCCCTCGACGGCGAGGACGGCGGACGCCCCTTCCCCCGCCCGCGCCAGGCCATCGACGGCGTCCTCGCCTGCGCCGTCTCGGCCGGCAGCCTCGACACCCTCCGCGACGGCGTCGCCATGATCGCCCTCGACAGCGACCCGGACGCCGGGGTCTGCTCCGTCACCATGGACGTCGCCGCCGGCATGCGCGCGGCCGTCGACCACCTCGTCGCCCGCGGCCACCGCCACCTCCTCCACGTCCGCGCCGCCCGCGACGCCTGGACCTTCGCCCAGCGCTCCGGCGCCTTCACCGAACGGACCACGGCCCACCCCGCGGTACGCGGCCGCGACCTCGCGGTCCCCTTCCACGCCCCCCGCGCCCGCGCCCTCATCCGCGACCGCCTCCACGACGACCGCGCGATCACCGCCGTCGTCTGCGACAACGACAACCTCGCCGCCTGCGCCTACGCCGCCGCCCACGACCTCGGGCGCGCCATCCCCGGCGACCTGTCCGTCATCGGCTTCGACGACCTGCCGATCGCCTCCCTGCTGGTCCCCGCGCTCACCACCGTCGCCCTGCCCGCCCACGACCTCGGACGCCTGGGCATGGAAGCGTTCCTGCGCGACGCCGCCGAACCGACCCGCACCGTCATGCCCGTCCGACTCGTCACCCGAGCCTCCGTCGGGCCGGCGGCATGATCACGCCACGGCCCCGCCCCGCGCCCGCACGTCCCTGTAGCGTGAGGCGCACACCCGTCCCGCTGGCCAAGTGTGCGTACGGGAAACCCACTTGACGACCACCCCCGCAAAGGAGCCCTCCTTCCATGCCCTTGGCGATCCTCGCCCTGGCCCTCAGCGCCTTCGCGGTCGGCACCACCGAATTCGTGATCATGGGGCTGCTCTCGGACGTCGCCACCGACCTGTCCGTCTCCGTCCCCGTCGCCGGCCGCCTCGTCTCCGGCTACGCCCTCGGCGTGGTCGCCGGAGCCCTCCCGCTGGCCGCCCTGACGACCCGCTTCCGGCGCAAGAACATCCTGCTGCTCCTCATGGTCGTCTTCGTCGCCGGGAACCTCTTCGCCTCCGTCGCCCCCGGCTACGGCCTGCTGATGACGGCCCGCGTGGTCGTCTCCCTCACCCACGGAGCCTTCTTCGGCGTCGCCTCCGTCGCCGCGGCCGACCTCGTCGCCCCGCACCGCAAGGCCACCGCGATCTCCCTGATGTTCAGCGGGATGACGGTCTCCACCATCCTCGGCGTCCCCCTGGGCACCTTCATCGGCCAGCACTTCGGCTGGCGCGCCACCTTCGTCGGCGTCGCCGCCATCGGCGCCGCCGGACTCGTCAGCATCCTCGCCCTGCTGCCCACCGCGCCCCGCCCCACGGGCGGCGGACTGCGCGCGGAACTGGGCGCGTTCCGGCGCCGCCAGGTCTGGTACACCCTCGCCGTCACCGTCCTGGTCTCCGCGGCGATCTTCGCGTCCTTCACCTACATCGAACCGATGCTCACCCACGTCAGCGGCTTCGCCCCGGCCACCATCACCCTGCTGCTCATGCTCTACGGCATCGGGATGTCCGTCGGCAATCTGCTCGGCGGCCACTGCGCGGGCCGCGCCCCGGTCGCCACCCTGCACACCACCCTGGCCGCCCTCACCGTGCTGCTGGCCGTCTTCACCGCCACCGTCCACGCCAAGGCGCCCGCCGTCGCCACCCTGATCCTGCTCGGACTCGTCGGAACGGCCGCCATCCCCACCCTCCAGCACCGGATCATGCAGACCGCGCCCAACGCCCCGACCCTCGCCTCCGCCGCCAACGTCGCCGCCCTCAACGTCGGCAACGCCGTCGCCGCCTGGGCCGGTGGCCTCGCCATCCAGGCCGGCCACGGCTACGCCTCCCCCAACCTCGTCGGCGCGGCCTTCGCCCTCGCCGCCTTCCTCACGGCCGCCCTCGCGACGTTCACCGCCCGCCGGGAACCTCTTGGTCCCACCGCACGGGAGAGCGCGCCGGAACCGGTGCGGGCACCGGTGCCCTGACGACGCCCGGCTCCCCGCCCCGGCCGTGCGAGAGCGGCCGGGGCATTGCCGTGGAGGCGCGGCCCTTCGGCGGCCCACTCACCCGCGGTGCCACGGCGCGTCCGCCCGGGTCCGGTGGGCGTGCGGGGAGAGGCGGAGGGCGTGCACCGGGTGGTCGGTGGTGCCGGGGAGTCGGCCGAGGTAGGTGTGGCCGGTCATGTGGCACCACGCGGGGAGGTCCAACGGGGCGGCCGGGTCGGTGGTGATGATGTGGACGACCGTGCCCGGCTCGGCGCCGTCGATCCTCTCGCGCAGGCGGAGAAGGAGGGTGACGCAGAGCAGGCCGGTGCCGTCGACGGTGATCCCGGGCGGCGGGACCGGGGCGGCGTTCACCGGGGGAGGACCTGGGTGACGCGCCACAGGCGGCGGGGGAGACCGCCCTCCTCGAAGGCGGTGACGTCGGTGAGGGTCCAGCCCTCGGCGAGGGCGTCGACCAGGCGGCGGGGGAAGAAGTGGACGGCGAAGCCGCCGCTCTCGAAGATGTCGTCGCCGTGGGGGACGCCCGCGCCGTAGTGCGCGTCACCGGTGTGCCGCACGGTGTAGACGAACACCCCGCCCGGACGCAGTGCGCGGCGGACCTCGCCGACCAGCGCGCGGATCTCCTCCGTGGACAGGGCCATGCACAGCAGCATGTGCGCGAAGACCGCGTCCACCGAGGCGTCCGGCAGCGGCAGCGGCTCGCGGACATCGTGCACCGTGGTCGTCACCCGCTCCCCGGCGCCCTGGGCGCGGACGGCCTCCCGCAGCTGCTCCAGACCGGTCGGGCTGAAGTCGGCGGCCCGGACGCGGAAGCCCTCCCGGGCGAAGTGGAGGGTGTCGCGGCCGTGCCCGGCCCCCAGCTCCAGGACGTCCCGCGCCCCGGCCGCGCGGAACACCCCGGCGGCGTGCACGGCCGGCGCCGAGGGCTCCCCGCCGTACATGCCCGGGTGCGCGGTGTAGGTGCGCTGCCAGTGGGCTTGCTGGGACTGCGCCAGCCCCTGCTCGTCCGTCACGTGTGTCCCTCCCGTACCTGTACGGACCAGCCTAGACGTACCGGCCGGCCGGTCGGCGGGGGAGGGGCGGCAGGGGCCCGTACGCGGTCAGTCCGCCGCGGACGCCGGTGCGGCGGCCGGACGGCCGCGCGGCGCCCGCTCGGCCAGCCGTGCCAGGGACGGCGTCACCAGCCCGGTCAGCGCGAGCACCACGGCCAGCCCCAGCCAGCCCACCGTCCCCACGTCCACCACGGCCATCACCAGCAGCGCGGGACCGGCCACGGTCACCCCCGTGGCCCCCAGCTGGTAGACGCTCAGGTAGTACGTGCGCTGGGCCTCCGGCGCGAGGCAGTACGAGATGCCCCAGCCGCCCGCCGACTGCCACAGCTCGCCCAGCGTCAGCGCGACGGCGGCCAGCAACAGCAGCAGCGCCGCGGGCAGCTCGCCCATCGTCGCGGTCACGGACGCCAGCACGCAGAACGCCGCCAGTGCCAGCCCCGCGAGCCGCTGCTTGCGCGCCGCCACCCCGATCGCGTCACCGCCCTTGCTCAGCCGCACCTGGAGCAGCACCGCCATCACGGTGTTCACCGTCAGCGCCACACCGACCAGGGAGTCCGGCGCCTGCGTACGGGTCACGATCCACAGCGGGAACGCCACCGACAGGATCGGCATATGGGCGTAGAGGACCCCGTTCGTCAGCGTGAGCAGCAGGAACGGCACGTTCTTGAACGGCAGCAGCTTGGACCCCGCGGCCGGCCGCTCCTCGTGCGACACCGTCCGCCGCGGCAGCCGCAACCGCAGCAGGAGCAGCCCCGACACCAGGAAACCCAGCGCGTTGAAGAGGACGAAGACGACATAGGCCCGCGGCGGCGCCCAGGTGATCACGGCTGTGGCGGCCAGTGCGGAGAGCGCGTACGCGGAGTTGCGGGCCACGGCGACCACCGCCATCGCCCCCACCATCGAACTCTCCTCGCTGGTGGTGCCCGCGACGGACTGGATGATCGGCACCGCCGCCCACTCCACGGCCCCGACCAGGCAGGCCACCACGAGGAACGCCGTGAAGTCGTGGACGAAGGGGTAGACCAGGAACGCCACCGCCCGCCACAACTGGAGCACCACCAGCGCCGCCCGGTCCCCGAACCGGTCGGCGAACCAGCCGATCGGGACCGCGCACACCAGCCCCACCAGCCCGGCGACCGACAGCCCCAGCCCGACCTGGGCGTTGGTCAGCCCGATGACCTGGGTGTAGAAGAGGGCCGACCCCGCGAGGAACAGCCCCCGGCCGGCCGCGTCGACGAAGGCGACCAGAAGGAACGTCCGGGCCGCCCGGCCCTTCGGAAGACCGCGGGCGGCCCGCCGCGCCCAGGCGAGCGGCCCGCCCCCCGGGGCGGATGCCGCCCGGCCGTCCGGTGCTGATTCCTCGTCGCGTAATGCCACTGTGCCGTGCCTCTCTGGTTCGTGCGGTGGCGCGGCGGGCGGCGCCCCGCCCCTCACCGGGGACGCGGGCGCCGCCCGGGGCCGCGCGCTAGCGGGCGCCCGCGACCGCCGCGAACGCCGAGACCCGCGACGCGACGTCCTCCCGGGGCCGCCGCGACGGCTGCCCGGAACGTTCCGGCGTACCGATGTCCAGCGACCCCAGCACCCGCTCGCCGTCCGCGAGCCGCAGCAGCTCGCGGACGCCGGTGCTGTGGCACAGTTCCCCGGTGCGCCAGATACTGCCGTATCCGCGGGCGTGCAGCAGCACCATCATGGCGTACGCCACCGAACTGGTGGCCGCCAGTTGCTCCCACTCCGGTATGCGGTGGGCCGTGCGCGGCACGAACACCAGCACCGCCTTGAGCGGCGAGCGCAGCATCTTGGCGTGGATCTGCTCGCGCCGTTCGGGCGTGGCGTCGCCCGCCAGCGCGTCCCCGAGGGCCCGCCGGTCGTCGTCGCGCAGCAGTATCCACCGCCACGGGCGCAGCCCGCCGTGGTCGGGAGCGGTCGCCGCGCCGCCCAGCAGATAGGTGAACTCGGCGTCCGAGGGCGCCGGTTCGCGCAGCACGCGGCTGCTGCGGCGGGTGAGGATGGCCGTCATGACGTCCACAAGGCGTCACTCCTGGGAAGGGAAGGGGAGAAGGACCGTCGACGGGGGCGGGCTCAGGCCGCGGGCCCGTGCTTCACCGCCGCCACGCGGGTGAGGTAGGCGGTGGTCAGGGACAGGACCGCGTGCCCGGTCATCCCGCCGACGTCGTGCGCGGGCGCGAACTCCACGATGTCGTAGCCGACCACCGGCTCGGGCAGCTCCTCCAGCAGGCCCAGCAGTTCGCCGGAACCGATCCCGCCGGCCACCGGGGTGCCGGTGCCGGGTACGCAGGAGGCGTCCATCACGTCGATGTCGAGCGAGACGTAGAAATGACCGACCCGCTCCGCGATCGAGGCCAGATGCCGGCGGTAGGCGTCCCGCGCGGCCCGCGGGTCGTCGAGGAAGTCCGCGGCCCGCACCTCGCGGATGCCCCGCTCGCGGATGTACTCGACCTCCCCGTCGTCGTAGGCCCGGGTGCCGACCAGCAGCACGTTCTCCGGGGCGACGACGCCGTCCTCGACGATCCGGCGCAGCGGGGAGCCGTGGGAGATCGTCGAGCCCTGGTAGCCGTCGAGGACGTCCGGATGGGCGTCGAACCACACCAGTCCCAGCTCCCGCCCGGCGCCGGCGGCCGAGACGATGGGGTAGGTGACGGAGTGGTCGCCGCCGAAGGTCAGGATCGGTACGCCGGCGCCGGCGAAGAGTTCGCGGTAGACCTCGCCGAGGTGCGCCACGGTGCGCGGCAGGTCGAACCGCCAGGTCGGGACGTCCCCGAGGTCGCGCAGCCGCACCCCGGAGGCGTCCCGGCCCCGCCGGTCGGTCGTCTTGAGGCGGCGGGAGAGTTCCCGCACCCGGCCGGGCCCGAGCGAGGCGCCGCCCGCTCCGCCGGCCCCGCCCTCGAACGGCACCCCGACGACGACGAGATCGGGGGACGCGGTCGTGTCGGGGGGCAGGGCGAGTCCGCCCCAGACGCCCGCTCCGGCCGCCACGGTCAGGTCCATCAATGGCCTCCTTGCTGGGGCGCGCGACCGTCGTACCCGGCCGCGCGCGGATCGTGCCGCGGTCGTGCCGCCGGGCTAGGGAAGTGCCGCGACGCTGAAGTCGAAGCTCTCGCGCTCCCGGATGCGGCGGACCACCTCGTCCATGGGGGCGATCACGGCACAGTAGGAGGCCAGCCACTCCAGCGCCCGGTCGCGGTCCTCGTCACGGGTGGAGACCACGCCGTCGGAGGGGACCACGACGTTGTAGCCGCGGAAATGGGCGTCGGCCGCCGTTGTCTGGATACAGACCTGGGCCTGCATTCCGGTGATGATGACGGTGTCGATGTCGTTCTTCTGGAGGAAGTCGTGCAGATCGGTCTCGAAGAAACCGCTGTCCTTCTTCTTCTCCATGATGATGTCGCGGGGATCGGTGAACTCGGGGAGGAGTTCCGCGCCGGGCGTGCCGCGCAGGACGGGTATGCGCCCGTCGTGCAGTTCGATCTTCTTGTCGCCCTCGTCATAGATGAGCTGGAGATGGATGACCGGTACGTCGAGTTCCCGTACCTGGTCGAGGAATTGGCGGAAAGCGGGGGCCATCCGTTCCACATTGGCCTTGCGCTGCGCGTTCTTGTCGACCAGATCGCGCTGGAGGTCATTGGTCAAAATCGCGTATCGGGGCATGCGCCTTCCCTGGCTCGGGAGTTGGGGGAGTCGAGGACCGATCGGACGGGGCATGAGCGTAGTCATACGCATGACGGACGGCAATGGGTGATCAACGACGGGTTCCGGACACTCTTTCGGTCACCCGGAATGCTTCCGGACAGCCTCTTGTCGGCCCGTCATGCGTATGACTAGCCTGCACCGCGGCGGTCGACCCACCGGTGCGCACCACCCGCAGGGACCGCCTCCCCATCGCCGCCGTACGAGAAATGAGGCATGGCATGACCGAGCGCCTTTCCGTGCAGATCGACGCGAGGAACGACGCCTTCACCAACGCGGTGAAGAAGCGCCTGCTGACGGCGCTGCCGCAGGTCGGCACGGAGAAGCTGGAGTGGCTCGTCATGGAGCACTACCAGTTCTCCTTCGCCAACAAGAGCCTGCTCCAAAAGGCCGTCGACTGCACCAAGAAGCTCGCCGACAAGGGCGTTTCCGTCGAGCTCCAGCGCAATGTCGACGAGGAGGACGGCCACGCCCCGATGTACAAGAAGGGCATGCTCCAGGCCGGAACCGACATGGACAAGCGGGTCGAGTTCCCGGCCACCACCCGCTTCCTGTCCGAGGTCGACGCGCTGTGCGCCCCCAACCCCTCGCGCGCCCTCGGCTCGCTCTACGCGACCGAGACCGCGGCCATCTTCGAGCACGAGGTCTTCTACGACATCTGCAAGGAGATATGCGACCGCCGGGGCTTCACCTACGAGGGCAGCCTCATCAAGCGCTTCCACGACATCCACCTGGAGGACGGCGTGGAGCAGGGCCACAAGGACGGTCTCGCCGCCTTCGTCGACGTCGACCCGGGCGCGGTCGACGGTGAGGGCGAGCGGATCGACATGGAGGAGGTCCGCAAGGGCGCCCTCGACGCCATCGAGATCATGCAGAACTGGTGGGACGCCCTGCTGGAGGAGTCCCTCGGCACCGTCGGCGCCACCTCCGCCTGATCCCCACCCCCCTCGGTCCCACACGAAAGGCTGGCGCGTGACGAAGACAGTTGTCCTGGACCACGGAGCCGGTGGCGGGATGAGCCAGGAACTCATCGCGGACACCATCGCCGCCATCCTCGGCGACACCTACATCGGCGAGATGGAGGACAGCGCACTGCTGGAGGTGCCGGGCAGGCGCATCGCCATGACGACCGACTCGTTCGTGGTGGACCCGGTCTTCTTCGGCAACGGCGACATCGGCAAGATCGCCGTCGCCGGCACCGTCAACGACCTGGCCGTCAGCGGGGCACGGCCGCTCTACCTCACCTTCGCCGTCGTCCTGGAGGAGGGCTTCGCGCTGGACGACTTCCGGCGGATCCTGCACTCCGTCCGGGACGCCGCGAAGGCCGCGGGCGTCAAGATCGTCGCTGGTGACACCAAGGTCGTCCGGCGCGGTGAGGCCGACGGGATCTTCCTCAACACCAGCGGAGTGGGCGTGCTGGAGCGCCCCGTGGACCTCTCCAGCCGCTCACTGCGCACCGGTGACCGTCTCATCGTCACCGGCCACCTCGGCGACCACAGCATCCACATCCTCTCCCTGCGCGAGGGCCTCGGCTTCGAACAACGGGTGCTCAGCGACTGCGCCGTCCTCAACCACGTCGTCGCCGACGTCCTCGACGCCTGCGGTGACGGCGTACGGTGCATCCGCGACATCACCCGCGGCGGACTCGGCACCGTCGTCAACGAGTTCGCCCAGGCGTCGGACGTCTCCCTCCTCCTCACCGAGCGGGACCTGCCCGTACGGCCCGAGACCGCGATGGCGGCGGACATGCTCGGCGTCGACGTGATGTACCTCGCCAACGAGGGCAACCTCTGCCTGGCCGTCGCCCCCGAGCACGCCGAGACGGCCCTCAAGGCCCTGCACGCCCACCCCGAGTGCGCCGCCGCCGCGCTCGTCGGCACCGTCGTCGACGGCCCCGCGGGCACCGTCCGCATGACCGGCACCGACGGCCGCGAGTCCACCGTCGAACTGCTCTACGGCGCCCAGCTGCCGAGGCTGTGCTGATGGGCGCCGTGGGCCGCACCCTCCGGGTGACCGGATTCGTCCAGGGCGTAGGCTTCCGCCCGTTCGTCTACCGCCTGGCCACCCAGCACATGCTGGGTGGCTGGGTCCTCAACGATGCCCAGGGCGTCACCCTCCGCGTCGAGGGCCCGCGCGCCGCCGCCGACGCCTTCACCGCCGACCTCCACACCAAGCTCCCCGGCCTCGCCCGCATCGACTCCTGCACCACCACCGCCGAGGAACCCCTGCGGGACTGGAGCACCACCTTCGCCATCCGCCACAGCACCACCGACGGCGGCGCCGGCGTCCTCATCACCCCCGACAGCTACGTCTGCACCGACTGCGTCACCGAACTCTTCGACCCCGGCGACCGCCGCCACCGCTACCCCCTGATCAACTGCACCAACTGCGGCCCCCGCTACAGCATCATCCGCGGCGTCCCCTACGACCGCCCCCTCACCACCATGGCCGACTTCGCCATGTGCCCCGACTGCCAGAAGGAGTACGACTCCGCCGCCGACCGGCGCTTCCACGCCCAGCCCAACGCCTGCTGGACCTGCGGCCCCCGCGTACGCCTCCTCGACCCCGACGGCACCGACCACTGCGACGCCGACCCCGTCGACACCGCCGCGGCCCTGCTGCGCGCCGGCCGCGTCCTCGCCGTCAAGGCCCTCGGCGGCTACCAGCTGATGGCCGACCCGCACCACGCCGACGCGGTCGCCGCCCTGCGCCGCCGCAAGGAACGCAGCACCAAACCCTTCGCCCTGCTCGCCGCCGACACCGCCACCGTCGCCCGCCACGCCCACCTCGACGACCACGAGACCCGCCTGCTGGAGTCCCCCGGACGCCCCATCGTCCTGCTGCGCGCCCGCGCCGGCAGCGGCCTGTCGCCCGACATCGCGCCCGGCTCCCCGACGCTCGGCTTCATGCTCCCCACCACGCCGCTCCAGCACCTCCTGCTGGCCGGCACCTCCGGCATCCTCATCGCCACCAGCGGCAACGCCCCCGACGAGCCGATGGCCCGCACCGAGGAGGACGCCCTCACCACCCTCCAGGGCCTCGCCGACCACTTCCTCGTCCACGACCGGGACATCCATCTGCGCGTCGACGACTCCATCGCCCGCGTCGTGCACAGCACCACCGAACCGCACATCACCTTCCTGCGCCGGGCCCGCGGCTACGTCCCCGACCCCGTCCCCGCCCCCTTCGAGATCCCGCCCGTCCTCGCCGTCGGCGCCGAACTCAAGAACACCGTCTGCGTCGGCACCGGCACCTCCCTCTACGTCGGCCAGCACATCGGCGACCTCAAGACCCCCGGCAACCGCCGGTTCTTCGAGGACACCATCGACCATCTGCGCGCCGTCTTCGGCGTCACCCCCCGCTACGTCGCCCACGACCTGCACCCCGACTTCCACAGCACCCGCTACGCCCGCTCCTGCCAGGGCATGGAGGCCGTCGCCGTCCAGCACCACCACGCCCACATGGCCTCCTGCATGGCCGACAACGGCCTGGACCGCCCCGTCATCGGCGTGGTCTTCGACGGCACCGGCTACGGGACCGACGGCACCATCTGGGGCGGCGAATTCCTCGTCGGCGACTACCGCGGCTTCGAACGCGCCGGACACCTCGCCCCGTTCCGCCTCCCCGGCGGCGACAAGGCCGTCCGCGAACCCGGCCGCATCGCCGTCTCCCTGCTCACCCAGCACCTCGGCCCCGACGCCCTCACGCTCCCCCTCGACCTGCTGCGACGCATGGACCCCTTCGAGACCGAGGTCCTGCGCAAGATGACCGAGCGCGGCGTCAACAGCCCCCTGACCTCCAGCATGGGCCGCCTCTTCGACGCCTACTCCGCCCTCCTCGGCGTCTGCGAGAAGGTCGGCTACGAGGGCCAGGCCGCCATCGAACTCGAACACCTCATCGCCTGGGACCACACGCCCGCCGACCCCTGGCCGCTGCGCCTGGACGAGCGCGACGGACGCCTCGTCGTCGACCACCGCCCCTGGCTGGAGGCCCTGATCGACGGCGTCCTGCAACGGGACGCGGACACCGCCGAGTTGAGCCGCGCCTTCCATGAGAGTGTGGTGCACGCCGTGGTCGAGATCTGTCTGCGGCTGACCCGCACCCACGGGCTGCGCGACATCGCCCTCAGCGGCGGTGTCTTCCTCAACCAGCATCTGCTCGTCCGCACCGAACAGGAGCTGACCGGAGCCGGCCTGCGGGTGCACACCCACCGGCGCATCCCCACCAACGACGGCGGACTGTCGGTGGGACAGGCGTTGGTCGCGGCGGCCCGCGCCACCGCGAGCGAAACGGCGAACTGACGAGGCAGCACATGGACGCACAGGTACGGCGGGCACTGGACACCGCCGTCGGACACATCCGCAGCTACGTGCCCGACATGGCACCGTACTTCGCGGAGGAACGCCCCCTGGGGGAGTACGCCAAGGACCTGCATCCCACCACCCCGGCCGCGCCCGCGCACGCCCCGCGCCAGGAGGCGCTGGCCCGCGCCGTCCGCCGCGTCCTCGCCCGCGCCTTCGGGCCCGGCGGCCCCGGGCACACCGTCACCACCGAGGACCTGCGGGCCGTCAACATCGTCGACCACCACCAGCTCCTCAACCACCCCCTGCTGCTGGGCACCAACATCATCGCCAATGCCGCGCGCCTCCCGGCCGACGGCCCCGCGGCCCCCATCGTCACCCTCTCCTGCAGCAACGTCGGCCCCAGCAACTCCTACATGCGCAACGGCTTCCGATTCCGCGGCCAGGACATCCCCTACTTCAAGGCCAAGGAACACCGCGACGTCATGTACTACGCGGCCCCCCGCCCCTTCGACTTCGTCGAGCGCCAGCGCGCCCTCAAACGCTGGGACGGCCACACCCCCGCCGACCGGCACTTCCTGGAGGAGTACCAGGCCCTCCTCAACGGCCTCGACCACTCCCGCGCCCGCGCCCACCGCGACCAGCTCGCCGTCGCCGTCCACGGCACCTGGCCCCGCCTCTTCGCCCCCGGCCTGCGCGAACGCGTCCCCGAACTCCTCTACGCCAACGCCGAGGACGTCGCCCGCGAAACCCTCGTCGACACCCTCGCCGACGACAGCTTCCTCACCGACGCCCTCTTCGACCCCGCCCTGCGCCGCCACGTCCTCGACACCTTCCGCGGTGTCGTCGTCGCCTGGGACGAGGACGCCGGCAAGGGCACCCACTTCTTCTGGCGCCGGCACCCGAACGGACCCCGCCTGCTCCGCCTCTACGTCCAGGGCGACGCCCTCGTCCCCGCCGACCCCCGCTTCCCCGGGCTCGCCGTCCCCCTCACCCGCGACGCCGTCCGCGAGGCCCTCGCCGACGAGGAGATCATCCCCTCCGTCGCCCTGTGGATGAGCCTGCTGCTGTTCGCCGGCGTCAAACCGCTCGTCGGACCCGGCTCACTCGTCTACACCCGGCGCCTCAAGGAGGGCTGGACCACACTCCTGGCCGGACACGGACAGCCGGACGAGGCCCGCCTGATGGACGCCGCCGACATCACCGGCATGATCGCTGGCACCCCCGTCTTCTTCGCCCGCGACGGGGACCGGCTCACCACCCTCTACGCCGCCGACGTCCTCAGCCGCGGGGGAGTGGACGCCCCCTACCTCGACGCCGTCCTGCGCACCCCCCTGCGGGACGTACTCTCCGTCGGCTCCAGCGGCGTCTACGACCTCTTCTCCCACTCGTACATCCCCAAGGAACGCCAGCTCGCCGCGTGCGTCGGCTTCGACGAGGCCGCCACCGTCGTCCACGACTGGCTCTGACCCACCGCGCTCACCCCTGGGGAGCGGGCCCCATCGACTCCCGCTCCACCAGGGTGACCGGCAGCGCCACCCGCTTCGCCGGACGCCCGCCGCGCAACGCCACCAGCTCCCGCATCCCCTGCCCGCCCAGCTCCTCCAGCGGCAGCCGCACACTGCTGAGCGCCGGCGCGATCTGCGCCGCGGCCGGGACGTCGTTGAACCCCACCACCGACACGTCCACCCCGATCCGCAGCCCCAGCACCATCGCCGCCGAGTACACCCCCGTCGTCATCGCGTCGTCGTCGCAGATCACCGCCGTCGGCCGGTGCGGGCCCGCCAGGACCGCCAGCATCCGCTCCCGCACGTCCCCCGGCGACAGCTCGCTCGTCACCCGCAGCGCCGTCACCTCCGGCAGCGCCCGCACGCTCTCGTCGAACGCCTCGGCCCGCCGCGCGAACGTCCACGCCGTCCGGTCGGCCCGCAGATGGGTGATGTGCCGGTGCCCCAGCTCCACCAGCCGCGCCACGGCGGCGGCCATGCCCGCGCCGACGTCCATCGTCACCGCCGGGGTGCCCGCCACCGGGGCGTCGTCGAGCAGCACCAGCGGCACCCCCGCCCCGAACTCCGCGACCGCGGGGGGCGGCAGCGAGCAGGCGAGCACGCCGTCGAGCGCCTGCTGGGGCGCGGAGAACGGCCGGGTGCCGTCCTCCGAACCCAGCGGGAACACCACCAGGCCCAGCCCGTACTCGGCGCCCACCCGCGCCGCCCCGGCGTGCACCGCCGCGAACGCGCTGTTGGCCAGGGTCGGCACCGCCAGCAGTACCGTGCCGCTCGCCCCCAGCCGCAGATGACGTGCCGACTGGTTGACGCGGTATCCCAGCCGGCGCGCGGCATCGTTGACACGGGACGCCGTCCGTTCGCTGATGCGCCCGGACCACTTCCCGTTCAGGACCAGTGAGACCGTGGACTGGGAGACTCCGGCGACACGGGCGACATCGGTCGCCGTCGTGGCCCGGTAAGGTTCATTTTCAGACATACTGCGATCTTCAGGTTTGATGGTGCCGTTCCGCTCTCCACGATCACTTCTACCTCACAATCGCGCAGCGCGTGGCGGCAGTTCGCAAAGCGATACCCCCTCGGCCCCGCCGGCCCGCCCGACCGCCACCCCCCGTCCCCGCCCGGACACCGACCGCACCCGCCGGCGGACCACCGCCCAGGCCCCGTCCGGCACACCTCTCGGACGGCTGCCGGAAGGGCCGAGGGGCCCGGTGACCCATTGGCCGCCCCAGCGCGCCCAATGGCATCCTGAGCAGTGTGAACAGACCCGAGATCCCCTTCACCTTCGCCCCCGAGCTCCGCCTCTTCCTCGCCGCCGACCGCGCGGACGACGGCACCCCGGTACGTACCGACGGGGCATCGACCCTGGGGCATGTCGTGGAGTCGCTCGGCGTTCCGCTCACCGAGGTCGGAGAGCTGCTGGTGAATGGCCGAGATGTGCCGGTCTCCCATGTGCCGCGCGCCGGCGAGCGCGTCACCGTACGCGCCGTCGCACGCCCGCAGCGCGTCCCCGGCGCACCCCTGCGCTTCCTCCTCGACGTCCACCTGGGGACCCTCGCCCGCCGGCTGCGCCTGCTCGGCGTCGACGCCGCCTACACCAACGAGGACCCCGGCGACGCCGCGCTCGCCGCGCTCTCGGCGCGTGAGCGGCGGGTCCTGCTCTCCCGCGACCGCGGGCTGCTGCGCCGCCGCGAGATCTGGGCCGGCGCCTATGTCTACAGCGACCGCCCCGAGGACCAACTCCGCGACGTCCTGGAACGGTTCACCCCGGACCTCGCGCCCTGGACACGCTGCACCGCCTGCAACGGCCCGCTGGCGGACGCCGACAAGGACGCCGTCCAGGACCTGCTGCGCGGCGGCACCCAGCGGACCTACGACGTCTTCGCCCAGTGCACCCTCTGCCACCGCGTCTACTGGCGCGGCGCCCACCACGCCCGCCTCCAGGCCATCGTCGACGACGCGCTGCACCACACGGCCCGCTGAACACCACGGGCCCCGGCCGCACGACGACGGCGGCCCGCCCCGGCACACACACCGGGACGGGCCGCCGCGCTCGGCTCAGGCGAGCGTGAGGGTGGGCTTGTACATCTCCAGCCACAGGGCGAGGTCGAGGGTCCGCTCCAGGCCCCGGCGGGACGCCTGGGTGATCTGGGGCGTGTCACGCCGGGCGGCCCGCTCCAGCCAGCCGCGGTCGATGATGTCGAACACCTGGTGCGAGGGCCGGGACAGCAGGTCCTTGGCGTGCTTCTGGAGGGCGACCGCGTACTGCGGGTCCTGCGTCGACGGGTAGGGGCTCTTGACGCGGTCGTAGACCGACGTGGGCAGCACGTCCTTGGTGGCCTCGCGCAGCAGGCTCTTCTCCCGCCCGTCGAACGACTTCAGCGCCCAGGGAGTGTTGTAGACGTACTCGACCAGCCGGTGGTCGCAGAACGGCACCCGCACCTCAAGGCCGACGGCCATGCTCGCGCGGTCCTTGCGGTCGAGGAGTATCCGCACGAACCGCGTCAGGTGCAGATAGCAGATGACGCGCATCCGGTACTCGAAGTCGCTCTCCCCGTCGAGCCGCTGGACGTCCTTGACCGCGGCGGAGTAGCCGTCGCTGACGTAGGACCTCAGATCGAGGGTCCGGGAGAGGGCGGGGTCGAGGATGGTGCCGTCGTCGCCGAAGTGCTCCGCGTAGCGGACGAGCCAGGGGAAGGTGTCGGCGCGGCGGGCCTCCTCGTCGAAGAACTGCTTGTACCCGCCGAAGACCTCGTCGGCGGACTCACCCGACAGCGCCACCGTCGAGTGCCCGCGGATCGCCTTGAACAGCAGGTAGAGGGAGGCGTCCATGTCGCCCAGGCCCATCGGGATGTCCCGCGCCCGGATGACCTTGGCGCGGACGTCGGGGTCCGCCAGCGCGTCCGAGTCCAGCACGATGTCCTGGTGGTCGGTGCCCGAGAGCCGGGCCACGTCGTGCACATAGGGGGTGTCCGGCGTGGCACGCAGGTCGTCGGCGACGAAGTGCTCGGTCTGCCCGACGAAGTCGACGGCGAAACTGCGCACCGACTCGCCGGCCTCCCCGAGCTGACGGGCCGCCAGCGCCGTCATGGCCGAGGAGTCCAGACCGCCCGACAGCAGGGTGCAGCGCGGCACGTCGGCGACGAGCTGGCGGCGGACGATGTCGTCGAGGAGGGTACGGACATGGGCGATGCTGGTGTCGCGGTCGTCCTGGTGCGCGCGGGTGGTGAGCGACCAGTAGACCCTCCGGCGCAGCCCGTTGCGGTCGACGGTGACCACGGTGCCGGGCTCGACCTCGTGCATCCCGTCCCACACGGCGTGGCCGGGCGTCTTGACGAAGGCGAACAGCTCGCGGATGCCGTCGAGACCGACGCGCCGGTCGGCGAGCGGGTTGGCGAGGATCGCCTTGGGCTCGGAGCCGAACAGCACGCCGTCGGCGGTGGGGTAGTAGTAGAACGGCTTGATGCCCATGCGGTCGCGGATCATGACGAGGCGCTGGAGCTGGTCGTCCCAGATGGCGAAGGCGAACATGCCGTTGAGCCGTTCGGCGACCGCCTCGCCCCATTCGAGGTAGCCGCGCAGGACGACCTCGGTGTCGGAGTCGGTGGTGAAGTGGTGTCCCCGGCCGATGAGTTCCTGGCGCAGTTCGGCGAAGTTGTACGCCTCACCGGAGTAGACGAGGGCGACCTCGCTCCCGTCGGGCTTCTGCGCGCTCATCGGCTGCCGTCCGCCGGGCAGGTCGATGATCGCCAGACGGCGGTGTCCGAGGGCGGCGGGACCCTTCACCCAGGTGCCGCGGTCGTCGGGCCCGCGGCAGGACATCGTCTCGGTCATCGCGTCCACCGTCCGCTGCTCTCCGCGCAGGTCCCGGTCGAAGGAAATCCAGCCGCTGATGCCACACATGCCATGCCCTCCTGTTCCGGCCCGGGGCAGCGCTCGGAGAGCCGCGCTGGGGCACGTCGGTGCCCCGGCGGCTCGGCGGCCTCACGGGCAGTTGTATCGAGCACCTATATTTCGATCGTGTTCCTCGCGGGTCACGCCGTCAATGCGCCAAGATCCCGCCCCACCCGCACGCCACGCCCCTCCCGTACCACCCCGCCACCGTCCGATCACGACCCTGAACTGCGCGTTCGCCGCAAGAGGCGGAAGGGGCGACAGGGGCGCTTTTGGTGAGAGCGATACACGGAAGAAAGGAAGGCTTTACCTGCACGGGGGCTGAGTACTCACAGGTAACCCCCTGCCGGGCCCCTCACGCGGCCGGGAGACGACGTCTGCCGCGACGGCCCGCCCCCGCGGAAAACTCGCGGCACACCTCGGCGGCCCGGGATACGGTCACCCCCGTGACACGAACACCATGGGACATACTGCTGCTCGGCGGAGCCTCCGGCATCGGCAAGAGCCGCGCCGCCGCCCGGCTCACCACCGGGACGGACGGATTCATCGTCGAGTTCGACGACGTCGTCAGCGCCGTCCAGGCCATCACCACCGCGGAACACCACCCCGCCCTCCACCACTTCGACCACGCCCCCACGGTGGCCCGCATGACGGGCGACCAGGTGCTGGACCTCCAGATCGCCACCGCTAAGGCCCTGGAGCCCGCCGTCCTGGGCGTCGTCCGCAACCGCCTGACGGTCGACGCACCCGCCCTGATCGAGGGCGACTACCTCACCCCGGCCGCCGCGGCGCGCGCCGTCGACGAGGGCCGCACGGCCGGACGCCGCGTACGGGCGGTCTTCCTCCACGAGGACGACCCCGACCGGATCACCGCCAACTACGCCGCCCGCGAACCGGACGACGGCGACCAGACGGAGCGCGCGGCCGTCAGCGCCCGCTACTCCCACTGGCTCGCCGAGCAGGCCCGCGCCCACACCCTCCCCGTGGTCCCCTGCCGCCCCTGGGACACCCTCCCGGACCGCATCCGCGAGGCCATTGGCTGAAAGAGGACGCCCAGGGCCGCCCGCCCTGGTGCCGCGGTCCCCGTACCCGGAGTACGGGGACCGCGGCACCAGGGAGCGGCTGAGCGCCCCCGCCGGTCGGGGCCCCGCCTCCGGGACCGCCGCCCTCACCGTTCCGTCACCGCAGAGGCGCCGGTGCCGGCCGGTGCAGAAGGGCGGTGGCGATGGCGGTCTGCACCGGATCCAGCGCCTCCTTGCCGTCCTCGACGTCCCAGAGCGCGTTCTGCAGGACACGGCCCAGCGTCCAGCCGGTGGCACGCGCACGGTCCAGACCGAGGGCCTCGGTGAGCAGGTCGAACCGGCGGAGGACGGCACGGGGCACGTCGCCCGTCGCCGTCACCGCGTCCCACCGGTTGTCCAGCGCGGGCAGCAGCTCGAACCCCGGGTCACCGGCCAGCGGTTCGGGATCGATGGCCAGCCAGGGTTCACGCTCCCCGCCGAGGACGTTGTCGTAGTGCAGGTCCCAGTGCAGCAGCCGGTCACCGGGCTCGCCGGCCACCTCGGCGACGGCGGACGCACAGGTGCGCAGCAGCCGCTGATCGGCGGGTTCGCGCAGCGCGTGTACGGCCCCGGGCGCCTGGTCGAGCATGCCGGCGGTGATGCCGGCCAGGTGCCGCAGACCCTGGGGCGCCGGAACGGCGACCAGACGCGCCAGCAGCCCGGCCAGAATCCGCAGCGCGGTGGTGTCGTCGGCCACCGAGGACAGCGGCCGGCTCGCGTCCAGACGTTCCAGCAGCATCGCGCCGGTCCCCGGATCGTGGTCGAGCAGCCGCACCACACCGTCGCCGTCCCAGGTCCGCAGGCCGAGCACGGTACCGGCGTTGTCCTCGGTGGGCCGCTGGAGCTTGAGCGCGGCGGGCGTACCGTCCGCGCGGACCACCGGCAGGACGAGCGAGGCCATGCCGTATCCGGCGGGGCCGTCCGGCCGCAGCGTCCAGCGGTCCAGCAGGTCCGCGCCCTGCCGCGGCAGAGCGGCGAGCCAGGCACGCGCCTCGGGGCCGAACGCACCGTGGCAGGCGGCGAACGCCTCGGGGACGTCGATGCTCGCGGGTGTGCGCATGAGGAAATCTCCTTCGTGGGTTCCGGATCTTTCTCGGGGACACGAAGGAGGGGCGGGGGTGCCCGGATGCCGGGCAGACGTCACAGCATGCCGCCACCCTACCCGGCGCGCCGCCGCGGCCTCTCGCCGCGACCGCCCTACGGCACCGGTGGCCGGTACGACCCCGCGTCCGGAACCGACGCCGGACCCTTTGCCCCCGGAGGACGGCCCTCTACCATGGCGCCCCCGCCGCGGGGAGAATGGGGGCGGCGGGCGTCGACGAGGGGGGCGGTGCGATGCCGACGGCGTTGCGTGAGGTGGTCAGGTTCGCTCTGGAGAACGCGGCTTCCGAGGAACTGCCGTTACTGGAAAGCCTGGAGGGGCTCGACGACGGGCGGGCCGGGCGCGCGCTCACCGCACGCGCCCGTTCCCGGGAACGGCTGGGATTCGGCCTCACGGAGGCGGTCGCGCTGGTCACCCCGGTGCTGTGGGCGGTGCTGGCGGAGGCCGGCAGCCACACGGTCGGGATCGCCGTGGACAGCGCCTTCGGCCGGGCCAAGGCACGCCTGCGCCGTCGGCGCGGCGGCCGGCGCGCCGAACAGATGACGCTCCCGGCGATGACACCCGAACGGATCGAGGAGATCCGGCACATGGTCAACGAGAGGTGCCGGGCCGCCGGAGTGAGCCGCGCCCGGTCCGTCGCGGTCGCCGACGCGGTGGCGGTCCGGCTGGCCATGGACGAACTGCGCAACGGGGCGGAGGCCGAGGGACCGGCCCGGTGAGCGGCCCCGGCGCCGGGACGGTCGCCGGCCCGGACCGCAGGACGGTGGTGTCGGGCACCACCCTGCGCTTCGGGCTGCTCGTCCTGCTCGTGGCGGCCAGCAGCGCCCATCTCATCGGGCTGATGGCACCGAAGGCCGGGCCGTACGGGGTGAGCGCACCGGTACCGGTGTGCCTGCGCGCCGTCGGGGAGAAGGTGACCGGGGGCCGTCTGCCGTTCTCGCACCTGCCGCTGCGGGGCGCCCGCGGCCAGGCGTTCTCGGACTGCGTGCAGCGGTACACCACCTTCCCGTGGGAGTGGGTGCTCGGCGGCACCGCCGTGGTGTTCACCGCGGCACTCGCCCTCTACTGGTGGACCCCTGCCTGGAAGACCCGCCGCGGACACCTCGTCCCCGTACGCGACGACCGCCTCGCCGCCGACCTCTCCGCGCTGGCACGGCGCGCGGAGGTCACCGGACGCGCGGGCTTCGTGATCCGCCCGGGAGCCGTCACCGCCGGCGGGGTGGCCTTCGGACGCTGGGGACGGGCCACCGTCTGCCTCAACGCCGGGCTGATCGCGCTGCGCGAGCGCGATCCGGCGCTCTTCCGCACGGTGGTGCTCCACGAACTGGCCCATGTCCGCAACCGTGACGTGGACATCGCCTGCGCCACGGAGGCACTGTGGCGGGCCTTCGCCGTACTGGTGCTCACCCCGTACACCGTGCTGTGCCTCCTGCCGAACGGCTTCCTCGGAGACCTCTCCGGCACCTTGGCCATCTGGCAGGGCGAATGGCAGATCGGACTGCGCGGCCTGGTGCATCCGGTGCTTCTCGTCCTGCTGGTCCTGCTCGCCCGCGCCGACGTGCTGCGCACCCGCGAGCTGTACGCGGACCTGGACGCCGTCCGCTGGGGAGGAGTGCTCCCCTCGCACGGCAACGAGACGCCGCCCGCCCGGGGCGTACGCGGTGCGCTGCGGCGGGTGGTGTCGCTGTGGCGGCCGCATCCGGACTGGTCGCAACGGGCGGACGCGCTGCGCGACCCGGAACCCCTGTTCGGCGCCCGGCCCGTCATGATCTTCCTCAACGCGCTCGCCGCCATGGAAGTGGTCTCCGCCCTGACGGTGCAGACCGGTTCCTCGGCACTCGACCACGCCGTCACCACGACCGCGGCCTGGCTGACCGCCGCCGCGATCACCGCCATCACCGGCGTCGCCCTGTGGCGCGCCGCCGTCCACGCCGTACTGACGGGCCGTCCGGCGCCCTCGGGACTGGCCGCGGGCTGCTGGCTGGGCGCGGGCCTGGTGGCGGGCGAACTGCTGACGTTCCGCTCGTCGGGCAACGGCTGGCTGCCGCAGCGCCCCGGCCTGCTGCTCGTCCTGGTCGTGGCGGGGGCCCTGCTGTGCTGGTGGGCCGCCCGCTGCGCCGAACTGTGGGCGGCCCGCTGCCGGGGCCGGACACCACGGTGGACGCTGCTGGGCGCCCTCGCGGTGTTCTTCGTGGTCCTCGGGTCCTGGTTCACCTTCTGGTACCAGGTCGGCAACCTCTACCTGCTGGGCCTGCCGGTACTCAGCGAGGGCGCCGACCACCTGGACCAGATCATCGGCGCCGACGACCCTGGCCTCTCCCGGCTGCACGCGGTGTTCCCGGTCCTCGGCACGGCGATGACGATCAAGGGGAGCGCTCCGCTGGCGGTGATCGGAGCCGCCCTGCTGTGGCTCTTCCCCCTGGCGGCCTGGGCGCGCCGACCGGTCGCGGGAACCCCGCGGTGGGTGCGTGCGGCCCTCGGCGACGCGGCGGAAACCTGGCGGGGCGTCGCCGCGCTGCCCTCACTGCGCTGGGTGGCGGCGCGCGGCGCGGCCGGGGGAGCGCTGGCCGTGACCATGCTGGTGGCGGTGCGCTGGTGGCTCCACCACCAGGGCGCGCAGTCGTGGGGTGAGGGCGGGGGGCTGGTCACCGTACTGCTGGTCAGCCTCGCCCTGAGTGCGGCGGCCGCGCTGACGGCCGGGTTTGTCCTTGGCCGTGCCCCCGCGTACGGGCTGCCGGTCGCGCTGGTGGCCGCCGGCGCCGCGGTACTGGTCGGACTGTGTGGTGCCTATGTTCTGATGTCCACCGATGCTTGTCTTCCGCAGCAGGCGGTGTTCAGCCGGGTGTGCGGCTGGAAGACGGCCCCTGCCTGGCAGCTGTTGTATCCGGTTATCGGCCCGCTGACCCTCGGGGTCGGTTTCTACCTGGCTCTGGTGGCGGCGGTGGTCGGTGCCGGGGCGGCGTGGTGGCGCGCCCGGGGCAAGCGCGTCGCCGCGGTCCCGGTTGCTCCCGGGGCACCTGACCGGGCGCGGCCGTCCACCCGTCGTATGGTCGTGGTGACGGTCGCCTGCGGTCTCCTGTTCCCGGTGGCCGTCCTGCTGGCCCGTGTCCTGCTGCACGTCCAGCGGCCCGCCGATACGTCGTCCGACTGGATCAACTGGGTCACCCGCAGCCAACTTGCCGTCGCGTCGGGGCTGGTGGCCGCGTCCCTCCTGGTGTGGTGGGTGGCCCGGCGCCGGCACCGTCCCGCCGTGTCCGCGGCCCTGGTCGGCGGCGGCCTGCTGGCCGGCACGGCCGCGGCCTTCCTTCTTCAGGCGACGGACGGTTGCCCGGGAAGCCCAGGGGTCCTCACCCAAACGTGCGGGTGGCGGCCCGGTGCCGCCTGGTACGTGACCGGCTCCGTCCTGCTGCCCGCCCTCCTGGAACTGGGCACCTGCGCGGTGGCGTTCACCGTCCTGGCGAACGCGATCCGTCGGCTCTGGCGCGGCGGTGGGCCCGTCCCCTCGTCCTCCGGGCGTCCCTGGCGGCGGCGAGCGGCGATCGCGGTGGTCTGCGCCGCCACCGTGACGATGCTCAGCGGCATGCTGCCCGGCGCCGACGGCCCCGGACCGCGGGCCACGGCGGGCGACCCGCCCACCACCACGGCACGCGCCACACCCAACGACGTGGATGTCGCCGTGTGGTGGGTGACGGTCGGCGGCCCGCTGATGAACGACGTGGACAAGGACCGCGAGGAACTGCTCGCCGCGATGCGGCGGTTCTCCCGGAAACCCGACGCCTCTTCCTTCTCCGCCCTGGCCACCCCGTGCGAGCACTGGACCGCCGACGCCCGCCGCGCACGGACGCTCCGCCCGGTCCCGAACACGTCGATGGCGAAGGCGTGGCGGCAGGCCGCCCGTTCGGCCGAGACCGGCGGGGAAATCTGCCGCCAGGGAATCGAACGGGGCGACCCGAACCGCTTCAACACGGGCCTCAGCAGCATCGTCCGGAGCGTCGGGCAACTTGCCGCGTTCCATGAGCTGCTGGATCCGGCGCTTCGTCGGATGACGTGGAGGCCGACGTCGTGAGGGGGAGGGGCCGTCTACGCCGACAGCGTGATCGCCGTGGCGGTGGGCACAAGAGGAGACCAGGCTGATCGTGACACGACCGGCCCGGCCCGGCGAACCTCGGTCCGACCGGCGCCCGGATCGCCGAAACGCACCATGACCACCTGACCAAGGGGCTTCTTCCCGCCGCTTCGTCGTCACGGCCAGGCGCACATGACCGCCGAGGCTCCGCCGAAGGCCGTCGCGCACGGTGAGCTCGCGGGACGTTAGCGAGGCGTTTCCGGAACGTCAGCGGCTCCGGAAAAAGTGGTGTCCACCTTGCGGGAGTGACCAAACAAAATTCCCGCACGAAACACAGGGGGAACCCGATCATGCGCACTTCCCGGATTCGTACCGCCGCCTTGGCCGCCGTCACCGCCGCGCTGGCGCTGGGCCTGACCGCTTGTGGCGGCGCCGACGCCGACTCGAAGGCCGCGGGTGGCGACAACGCCGCCGGTACCGCGCAGAGCCGTTCCGCGTCCGGCGGGGACGCCAAGGCGGGCGTGCGCTCGGCGACCGCCTCGGGCGGGACGGAAGAGGTCGCGAGCAAGGGCACGACGGCCGGCGCCGCGCAGTGCCGCGGCGACGAGATGCTGGTCACGGCGGTGCACCGGTTCGCCGGGCAGCAGGGCGACCATCTGCTGGTCACGGCGTCGAACGAGGGAAGCAAGCCGTGCTGGGTCACCTCGTACCCGGCCGTGAAGCTCGGCGACGACATCGACGGCCCCGCGCTGCCGCACTCGAAGAAGGACAACCCGGGCGGCGACAAGCACATCACGCTCCGGCCCGGCGGCAAGGCGTACAGCGCGGTGAACCTCTTCGACTACGGCTCGAAGAACCACACGGCGAAGTCGTTCGCCATCGCGCTGCGCGGCGCGGACGGACACGTCGGTCCCTTCTACTCCGTCGACGCCAAGGGCGACAAGCCGCAGTTCAGGTGGAACGAGGCCGATGTACTGAACTGGAACACCAAGAAGCCGTACGACTTCTGACGGCCGTGAGACGGCGAGTCCGGGACGTGCGGCACGGCGCGTCCCGAACTCCGTCGTCATGACTTCGGTGTGCCGGCAATCGTGTCCGGCTCGTCCGACGAGATGAAGACCCGCTCGTGAACGGCCGGCACTCAGCAGCTGGACAACGGCGACCGGAACCGCCCGCAAACCCCCGGCCCGTACCCACGCACGACGCGCCGCACCGGGACGGCAAGGACACGCTCGGCCCCCGTGAGGCCGATGTGAAGCCCGGCGGCTTGCCGAAGAAGCTGCTCCTGTGGACCGGACTGGCCCTCTGCATCGCCTTCACCGCCTGGGTGGCCTGGGGTCTCCTCCAGCTCGACCACGACATCGACCACCCCCGCGAAGGCGGCTTCTCCGGCTGGCAGTGCGACGCCGACCGCGAGTGCGGTTCCTGACGATCAAGGGCCGGTCACTCCACTGAGCAATGCCCCTCGCCGAAGCGTACGGGCCACCGGGCAGCGACTGAGGCTGCTCATCGCATCCGCCCGCCGGGACGCCGCAAGGGTGAACCGAGTGGCATACCGGCGGTGTCCGCCTGCTGCTGTCCCTGCCCGGCGGACGGGGACGGCAGGGGCTCGGGGGCGACCTGGGCCGTCGGCGGGCTGTCCGTCTGCTTCAACGTCGCGCTGCTCACCGCCGGCTTCTACGACTTCGGCTTCTACGACTACGGGATCGGTGCCGTCCCTGCGTCAAGCAGTACGATGACACCCGCAGAATCCTCCGCAACAAACGAGCGCGAGAGGTATATGCGGCAACGCGGCCTCAAGCGGAGAATCGCCAACGGCGGAGGCAAGCCCATCGCCAACGGCGGCGACCCCAGCCTGGTCAACCTCCGCCCCTGCGCGCAGCCCGCAATCATCGGAAGCAGGCCCGGTGGCCGATCAGTAAGTCTTTTCTCGAACAGGTCCGGGTCTCTGTAGTGCAGGACAGGGCAGTCGGTTTGTTCGACTGAGACCGACTGCCCGGTCAGCCGCCATCGGGCGGCGCCATGTCCGCGCGCTGGGCCCGGCACCGGCAGGCGGTGGACCCCGGCATCTGGTGGGGCAAGGGCCGCGCGGGACGGTATTCGGTACCGGGTCAGCCCCAGAACTCCCGCAGGGCGGCGTTGACGGCCGCGGGCTCCTGGGTGTGCGGGTAGTACCCGGGTACCCGCAGGAGACGACCCCCGAGGGAGTCCGTGAGGGACTCGGCCACGGCCATGAGGGGAGTCCCCACGTGCTCACGGTACGCGGCCGGCGCGTCCTCCCAGGTTCCGCAGATCACCATGACCGGCAGGGCGGCGCCCCGGACCACCTCCAGCGGGATCTCCGCCTCCCAGATGGGCCGCTCCTTCATGGAGGTGGCAACGGCACGCAGCCGGCGCGGCGTGGGCTCGGGCATGGCCATCCCCAATCCCTCGGTGGACGCACGCAGATACTGCTCCGGCGTGACACCGTCCGGGATGCCCGGGGCACCGTCGCGCACCCGGTCGAGGAGGTCGGCGACGACCGGATGGTGCGCGGCCGCGGTGAAGGCAGAGGGCTGGATGAGGGCGAGGGAGCGGACCAGGTCGGGCCGGCGCGCGGCGGCAATGAGCGCGGTGACGGCGCCGTTCCCGTGCCCCACAAGGTGCGCGCCGCCGTGCCCCGCGGCGCAGGCCCCGTCGCCAAGCACCTCCACGACGTCTTCGGCGTCGACATCGAAGTCGCTGCGCACGGTGTCCGGGCTGTCACCGTAACCCCGGCGGTCCATCAGAAGCAGCCGCCGACTGTCCGCGAGGGGCCGCTGCCCGGCAAACCCATACATGGAGTCGCTGCCCCAGGTGAAGATGTTGTGGATGAAGAGGGCGGGGGCAGCAGCGGCCGCCGGGGCCACAGGAGCCCCCGAAACTGTCGGCACCCGGCCTCCCGTGCCCCGATCGCGGTCGTCCCACACGGTCACGCGCACGGCTGCCATAGCCGTCCTCCCGAAGCTGAGGTACATCAACTCCCTTGAGAATAAGTCTCGATACACGGCTGCCGTGTGGATGACTGGCCCTTCACGGGCACACCCGGTCGTTGGGGTGCTCGTTCACCGTGCCTGCCGGTCCTCTAGGGTCGGTTCCACGACACGGACCACGCCGCCGCGTCCGCTCGAACAACACATTCCATCGGAGATTGCCGGATCAGTTCCCTCAATTCCCCCGGGTCGCCGACATGTTTTCGGAATATCGAGCTTTGCGGGAACGCTCCGCACCGTTCAACGGTGCTCTACAAGCCGCATATTTCCTGGCCGGGATACGGGGCAGGACTTGCTGCCGGACCCATGAGCGGCTTCTTTGGAGCCAGCCTCAACCGTGAATCCATCGGTCAGTGTGTACTCGACCCGCGGCGGAACTTCACGGTATACGGTCCGCGTCACCAGGCCGTCAGCCTCCAGTTCCCTCAGCTGACGGGTCGGCATGCGCTGGGTGATGGTCGGCATTGCCCGTCTCAGTTCACCGAAGCGACGTGTTCCCGAGACCAGTTGCTTCAGAATGGCCAGCTTCCAGCGGCCCCCGAGAACCTCCATGGCGAACTCGATGGCACAGTAATCCGGCGCATCATCGATACGGGAACGCACAGCTGACCTGTATTGGTATACGGAATGGTACTAGGGAACATGAAAGACCGTACTTGCAGACCATGTCGGTACGCACGGAAACTGAGAATATGATGAAAAGGGAAGTGTTGGCCCCGGTGCGCGCGTCAAAGAAGGTGCCAGGGAAGCCGCCTGAGAACTCGCCGGGACAACGGTGGCTGGTACTGGCTGTGGTGTCGGGCAGCCTGTTCCTGTGCGGTATCGACCTCACCGTGCTGCACGTCGCCGTACCGAACATGAGCCGGGATCTCCGGCCCAGCGCCGCCCAGTTGCTGTGGATCGTCGACGTGTACTCGCTGGTGCTTGCCGCCCTGCTCGTGACCTGCGGCACGCTGGGGGACCGCATCGGTCGGCGTCGCATGGTTCTGAGTGGTTTCTTCACCTTCGGCCTAGCCTCGGCCGCGTGTGCCTTCTCAACGTCGACCGCACAGCTCATCGCCGCGCGCGCTGCGCTCGGCGCGGGGGCGGCGATGATCATGGCCTCGACGGTCGCGATCATCAGGGTCGTGTTCACGGACGACCGCGAACGGGCTCTCGCCATCGGTGCGTGGACCTCCGCACACAGCGCGGGAGCAACGATCGGACCACTGATCGGCGGGCTGGTCACCGAGAGGTGGGGATGGGGCGCCGTCTTCCTGGTAAACGTCCCCGTGATCGTCGTCATCCTGGCCGTCGGTGTCCGCGTCATCCCGGAGTCGAGGAACCCCGCCCCGCGCCGCTGGGACCTGGCCAGCGTGGTGCTGTCCGTCGCCGGTCTGGCGGGCGTGGTATACGCACTCAAGCAGGCCGGTGAGCACGCGGGGGTGAACACCACGATCCTCGTCGCGGCCATCGGCGGAATCGCACTGCTGTATGCCTTCATCCGCCGTCAGCGACGCCTCGCAGAGCCGCTGCTGGACTTCTCCCTGTTCGGCGAACGCCGCTTCAGCACCGCCACCCTATGTGTCATCGGCTGCTTCGGCAGCTACGTCGCCCTGCTCTTCTTCCTCACCCAATGGCTGCAACAGGTGGGCGGTTACTCGCCACTGCACGCCGGCCTGTCGTTGATGCCCCTGGCCGCCGCCAATGCTGTCGGCGCGATCACCGCGCCCTGGGCGGCGAACCGGTGGGGCAACCGTTGGGCTCTCACCGGCGCGCTCTCCCTCTTCGCCGCCGCTTATGCGGCCATCGCCGCCGTCGGCGACACCGCCCACTACGGCATGCTTCTCCTACCTCTGCTCGGGGCGGGATACGGCGCCGGCATCGTGATGACCCTGGGCGCCGACACCATTATGAGTGCCGCACAGCCCGAACGCTCCGGAGAGGCGGCCGCCATCCAGGAGACGTCCTTCGAACTGGGCGCGGCCCTCGGCGTCGCCGTCCTCGGAGCCGTCCTGGCTGCCGTCTATCGCACCAGCCTGCCCGTGGTACCGGGCCTCGGACCAGACGAACGCGCCACTGCCGAACAATCATTTGTCGCAGCCGAGGATCTCGTGACACGCCTGCCGTCCCGCGCCGCGGACGCCGTGTTGTACGCGGCCCGACAGGCATACGATCGCGGTTTCACGGCCGTGGCGGTGATCGCAGCGGTCGGCCTCGTCGCCACCACGTTCATGGCGGCCATCTTGCTGCGCCCACGTAAGGCGGGGAAAAGCCCTGCCGGGGATTGACGGATGTGCTGGTCAGGCAGGCGCCTCGGCTGCCGAGACAGATGCCGGCATCACAATGCGCCAAGGCGGCGCTGCCCGCGTACGGACCCACCCAGTCGCGATAACGACTTGGGGAGCGATAAGAGTGCCCCGCTGTGTGGGCCCAGGGCCGGGCTGGCCGGCAGATACGGACTCGAAGCCGGCTATCCGCGTCATCGCTCAAGTCGTCGAAGTGGTTGTTTTTGCAGGCGAGTTGGCGTGATCTGGTGATCATCGAAGGCAGCCGTGGCAGCGTGGCTCCCGGTGTGCCCGGGCTGGGGGAGGAGAGCGGGAAGGGGCGCAGGGGCTGGTGCTGATCGTCGTCGCCCTGGTCGTGTTCGTGGTCTGCAGGCGGTGCAGGTACCCCGGCACCTGGGCGCACGCCTTCAGCGCATGGTAAGCGGCCGAGTGCGAGGACCTGGACGCCGCCCGCCGGCAGGTGAAGGGCCTGCGGGTGGCTGCCGGCCGGGAACGGCGTGCTGCCGAGCGGGCCGTCGACAGCGCGGCACGCAAGGAACAGGAGCGGGTCACCGCGGCCCTGCGCAACCCCGGCCTGCCGTCACGCTCACCGGCGGCAACCGCCACGACGTCACCCAACCCCTGCCCCTGTTGGACGCCATCCCACCGATCCGGGGCATGCGTGGACGCCCCCGCCGCAGGCCCCGGCGCCGGGTCCCTGGGATTCGGCGGGCGTTCGACGGTGATGGCGGTCCCGGTCGGGCGTCCTTGCGGCCGGGGTTCCGGGAGCGAGCAGTCGCGTGGGCGGGAGCTGGGCGGTGGTCTTGAAGAGCGGTCTTCGGTCCGGTTACATCTGTTCCTTGAGTTGACCACGACAGGTCCTCGCCCGAGGATACGGGGGACGGAAGTGCTCTGTGAGTGGCGCTTTTCCGAGGCCGGACGGAAGGTGTGGGGGAGCCTGGTGAATGCCCGCGACGTGCGGGCAGTTCCGTCCCTCCCCAGCACGGCATCACGGCAGCGTGGTGTCCCGCCGCGATGGTCCTGTGCCGGGCCTGCAGGGCGTTCGGGGCCGTTGCACGTGTTCGGGTACGGAGGCCCGCTCGCGTCTGCGGCGGGCGGTCTGCGTGGCTGTTTCCAGTCCGGTGGGGTGCCGTGCCTGTTGTCCGGCTGCTGTCGCGGACGCGGCTGTGGCTCAGGCTTCCGCCGCGATGCCGCCCCTGTGGTCGCGGGGTGGCAGGTGCCGGGTGGTGCTGGTCGGCGGGCGGCTGCGTTCCGACTCGACCGCGTCTTCGGCGGCATGCCTGTGAGGAGTTCCTTACCGTCTGCCCGCTCTTTCACTGCCGGCCCGGTGCGCCGGGCGAGGCGTCATACGACCGGAGGGCACCGCATATGACCTCTTCCGCGCTTTTCCCGGCCGCCCTCGCGCGTACCGTGCGCGGCCACGGCCCCGCAGTGGTCCTCGCTCACGGAGCCGGTGGCAGCGCCGCTGCGAACTGGGGCGGTGTTATCAAGGCTCTCAGCGGACGGTTCACCGTCATTGCTCCCGACCTGCCTGGGTCGGGCGGTACGCCGTGTGCCTCCGCACCGCTGTCCCTGGACGGGCTGGCCGACCAGCACGTGGCCGCCGCCGTGCAGGAGGGGCACGAGCATTTCGCCATGGCCGGCTACTCGCTGGGCGCCGCCGTCGCCGTGCGCGCGGCAACCCGGCACCCGCGGCGCGTGACCGCCCTGGCCCTGGTGGCCGGCACGGCCTACGCGGACCAACGGCTTCGGCTGATCGCGCGGTTGTGGCACGGCCTGATCGACCACCCGGCACTCCTGGACATGTGGGGGTTGGTCTCGGGTTTCCGGGAGGAGGAGCTTGACGCTCTTGCCGGGCAGGGCCTGGACGGGGTGCTCGGCCGCATGCCCGTCCGCCGGGCCCCGGGACTGGCCGATCACATCGAGCTGCTCTCACGCGCCGACGTGCGTGAGGACCTGTCCCGTCTCCGAGTTCCCGTTCTGGTGGTCAGCACCAGCGCCGACACGTTCATCCTGCCGAGCCACCACAGGAAGCTGCGTGACGGCATCGCCGGGGCCCGCTTCGGGGAGTTGCGCTCGGGGCACGTGATCACGGCCCAGCGGATGGCGGAACTGGCCGACCAGCTGGATGCTTTCCTGACCGATGTGGCACAGGACCGCCGTCCCCGGGCCGCCGGCACCTCCTCGTGATGTGAGTGGGGGGTTCGTCGTTGGGTGTGGGTGGGTTGGGGTGTGTGGTGGGTGTTATGTGTGGTTGGGTTTGTTGTGGGGGGGTGGGTGGATCAGTTCTGCTGTGATGTGGGCGAGTTCAAGGGATTGTGATCGGTTGAGGCGGGGGTCGCAGGCGGTTTCGTAGCGGTGGTGGAGGTCGGTGGTGGATATGTGTTGTGTGCCGCCGAGGCATTCGGTGACGTCGTTGTCGGTGAGTTCGAGGTGGAGGCCGCCTGGGTGGGTTCCGAGGGTGTGGTGGATTTCGAAGAAGCCGTGTATTTCGTCGATGATGTCGTCGAAGTGGCGGGTTTTGAGTTGTCCGGATTTGATTGTGTTGCCGTGCATCGGGTCGCACTGCCAGATGACGGTGTGTCCGCGGGCGGTGACTTTTTCTATGATTGCGGGCAGTACGTCCCGTATCCGGGTGCTGCCCATCCGGCTGATGAGGGTGAGTCTGCCTGGTTGGTGGTCGGGGTCGAGGCGTGCGGCGTATTCGATGGCTTCTTCCGGGGTGATGGACGGTCCTATTTTGAGTCCGATGGGGTTGGCGAGGAGTTCGGCGAGTGCGATGTGGGCGCCGTCGAGTTGGCGGGCTCGTTCGCCGATCCACAGGAAGTGTGACGAGAGGTCGTAGAGTGCGGGTTTGCCGGGGTTGTGGTGGTGGGCGCGCAGCAAGGCGCTTTCGTAGTCGAGCAGGAGGGCCTCGTGGCTGACGAAGAGTTCGTCGTCGGTGGGGGCTGCTGTGGGGGGTCCGGTGGTGTGCAGGGAGCGGATGACGGCCATGGCGGCGCGGGAGCGGGTGTAGGCGCGGTACATCCGGCCCGGGTCGGGTAAGCGGGCCTCGGCGGTGGCTTCGAGGGCGTTGATGATGTCTCCGCGGTAGCTGGGCAGGCCCAGTGCGTCCACGGGGGCCGAGCGTGGTTTCGCGTACTGCCCGGCCATCCGGCCCACGGTCACCACCGGCGGCCGCCCCCGGTTTGACAGTACTGCGGCCATGCGGGAGAGGGTGCCGGCGGTGGCTGCTACCTCCCGGGCGGTCGTCCGGGCGAAGGTTTCGGCGCAGTCGCCGCCTTGCAGGAGGAACGCGGCGCCGGTCGCCACCGCGGCCAGGCGTGTCCGCAGCCGGTCGACTTCCGTGACGCGTACCACCGGGTCCGCGTCGGCCAGGACGGCCTGCACCCGGCGTACGGCCTGCAGGTCGTGCCACAGCGGTTGCTGTGCCGCGGGTCGGGCGAGGGCCTCGTCCACCGCGGACCTGAGGTGGTGCGGCAGCGGCGAGGGCCGTGCGGTGCCGGGCTGAGGAGCCGCAGGTGCTTGTCTGGTCAAGGGTCCCCCTCGTGCAGCTCAGCATGACGGTGAATTTAAGGAAGTGCGTCGTTGCGGACCAGGCGGGCAGTGCGAATGGACTGAAGCCGCCCGATGGCGGTGCTTGTGTGGCGGACGCGGAATCGACGCCTTGCCCGAATCTCTCACGGTGGCTGTCCCGGGCGAATCCTATGGGCTTTGCCCGGGACGGCAAATGTTTGAATCCGCGGGCGGTCGGGCGCCGTCCGAAGCCGTGGACAACATAACGCGTTCCGATACCGTGGAGCGGTCGCATCACTACGCGGGCCACTGCGGCCATTTCATTCTGACCGAGACGCAGCCGTGCCGCGGCCGGCCGGGCCGGCGCTCGCATTCTGGCGGCGGACGTCCGGGCGCGCAGGCATCGGGAAAGGACCATGCGGTGAGTGCACTGATGCAGGACAAGACCGTTCTGGTGACCGGAGCGGCGCGCGGACAGGGGCGCCAGCACGTCTTGCGGATGGCGGGCGAGGGCGCGGACGTGATCGCCGTCGACCTGTGCGCGGCGCTGCCCGGCGTGGCCTACGCCTCGGCGGAGCGCTCCGACCTTGACGAAACCGTGGCCCTGGCGCAGGCCACCGGGCGGCGGGTCGTCCCGGTGGTCGCCGACGTCCGCGACCTCGCGGCTTTGCGGGACGGGGTGGACCGGGCCGTCGAATCCCTCGGGCGCCTCGACGCGGTGGTCGCCAACGCGGGCATCTGCATCCCCTGTGCCTGGGACCAGGTCACCGAGGACATCTTCCGCGACACGATGGACATCAACGTGCGCGGCACCTGGAACACGGTGATGGCGGCGGCGCCGCACCTGGTGGAGGCGGGCGGCGGCGCCGTCGTGCTGATGAGCTCCTCGGCGGGCCTGAAGGTACAGCCCTTCATGATCCCCTACACCACCAGCAAGTTCGCCGTGCGCGGAATGGCGAAGGCGTTCGCCGCCGAACTCGCCCGGTTCAACATACGCGTCAACAGCGTGCACCCGACCGGCGTCGACACCACGATGGGCAGCCGCCCCATGCTCACCCAGGTCGCCAAGGCGAGCATGGCCGATCCGCGGCTGCGCGGCATGCTGGTGAACATGCTGCCGGTGCAGGGCATCCCGGCGCAGGACGTCGCGGACGCCGTGCTGTTCCTGGTGTCCGACGCCTCCCGGCACATCACCGCGCACGCCCTGGCCGTCGACGCCGGGGTCAGTGAGTTCTGAGCCCGGCCGCCAGGTCCTCGACGGCCGCCCGCAGCCGGGCCCGCAGCACCACCGGAGTGGTGACGTGCAGCGTGTGCATGCCCAGGCGGCGGGCGGCCGCGACGACCGCGGCCCGGTCGTCGACCATCAGTGCCTCGTGCGGAGCGCTCCCGCAGCGCTCCAGCACCGCGGCGAAGTACCCGGCCGACGGCTTGACCCGGCCCACGCGCCACGAGGAGCACAGCCGGCCGAACAGCCCGTAGTGCCCATACCGCTCGTTCTTGAGGTGGTCCCAGTGCTCGGCCTCGTTGTTGGCCAGGGCGAGCGTCAGCTCCGGATGCTCCCGCGCCACCGCCGCCAGTTCCGTGACGTTGGCGCCGTAGCAGCGGACACTGCCGGCGTACAGGCCGTCCGCCCACTCCCCGTCGAACGCCCCCGCCCGGGGACTGCCCGCCTCCTCCAGCAGACCGCGCAGGACATCATGCACATGAAAAGCACCGCTCTCGTAGAGATGCGCCGAGGCCTTGACGCCCCGCAGCAGCCGGTCCGCGTCGGCGGCGTACCGGCGCGCGACATCCGGGACGAAGGACGTCTCCTCCGTGATGTTGTTGAACAAGACCCCACCCGCGTCGACCAGCAATGTCCGGATCACCACGCAACCCCCGTACCGGGTCTCGGTTCCATGAACGGCAGAGCAGAAAGGCGCAACACCATGGCGCTTTACCACGAAATAATTGGACAGTCCTGGCATTCCGGGACCCGTGGCTGGGCATTTCACGACACCGCCCTCTACGCGATCGGCGTCGGCGCCGGCGCACAGGACCCCACCCGCGAGCTGGAGTTCACCACCGGCCACTGCGGCAACGCACCGGCCGCCGTGCTCCCGACCTTCGCGACCACCTTCGCCTCCCCGCAGGACCGGCCCGCCCTCGGCGACTTCGACGTCTCGCAACTGCTGCACACCGAGCAGTCGCTCACCCTGCACGGCCCGCTGCCCACCGAGGGCACGGCCACCACGACCTCCCGGCTCACCACACTCCTGGACCAAGGCCGCAACGCCCTCGCGGTCATCGACTCCTCCTGCACCGACACCCGCACCGGCCGGCCCCTCGCCGACCTGCGCACCGGACTGACCATCCGCCGCGAAGGCGGCTTCGGCGGCGACCGGGGCGAGCGGGAACCGTGGCAGCGCCCGCAGGGCGAGCCCGACCACACCATCGGCTACCGCACCGCCGCCAACCAGGCGCTCCTCTACCGGCTGAGCGGCGACCTCAACCCCCTGCACTGCGACCCCGCGATCGCCGCGCGCCTCGGCTTCGCCCGCCCGCTGCTGCACGGACTGTGCACCTTCGGATACGCCGGCAGGGCGCTGCTGCACTCCCTGTGCGAAGGAGACACCAGCAGGTTCGGGACCATGTCCGCCTCCTTCACCGCACCGGTACTGCCCGGCCAGGACCTCACCGTACGGATCTGGGACCGCGGACGATCGGCATTGTTCGACGTCCGCTCCCGCCACACGGTCGTGGTCGACCGCGGCAGGTTCTGGCGGCGGACGGCCACCACCGGCTGACCGGGCAGGCCGCCCGCTCACCCCGCCACCGGCCGCCGGCCCGCCTCGCCCAGGTGCGCGGCGTGCTCCGCGTACCACCGCACGGTGCTGTGCAGCCCCCGCCCCAGCGTGATGCGCGGCCGCCACCCCGTGGCACGCAGCCGCGAGACGTCCAGGAGCTTGCGCGGCGTCCCGTCCGGCCTGCTCGTGTCCCACACGATCCGGCCGGTGTAGCCGACCGCGTCGGCCACACGCCGCGCCAGGTCCGCGATGGTGAGGTCCTCACCGACCCCGACGTTGACCGGCGACGGATCGTCGTAGCACGCCAGCAGATGCACACACGCCGCCGCCAGGTCGTCGGCATGGATGAACTCCCGCCGGGGCGTGCCCGTACCCCAGACGACGACCTCCTCGGCACCACTGCCGCGCGCCTCGTGGAACCGCCGGATCAGCGCGGGCAGCACATGGGAGCGGGCCGGATGGAAGGTGTCCCCGGGGCCGTAGACGTTCGTCGGCATCGCGCAGATCCACCGGCGGCCGTACTGCCTGCGGTAGGACTGCACCGCGATCACCCCCGCGATCTTCGCGATGGCATAGGCATTGTTGGTCTCCTCCAACGGGCCGGTCAGCAGCGCCGATTCCGGGATCGGCTGCGGACTGTGCTTCGGATAGATGCACGAAGAACCCAGGAACAGCAGCCGGTCCACCCCCGCCGCGTGCGCGGCCGCGAACAGATTCGTCTGGATACGGAGGTTGTCGTCGAGGAACTCCACCGGCTGCGCGTCATTGGCCGCGATGCCGCCGACCCGCGCGGCCGCGTCGACGACCACGTCGGGCCGCACCGAGGAGACACAGGCCAGGGCCGCCCGCTCGTCGGTCAGGTCCACATCCGCGGAACCGATCCCGACGACCGAGGTGAAACCCTCGGCCCTCAGACGGCGGACCACCGCCGAACCCACGAGACCGGACGAGCCCGCGACCAGCACGGTCGCCGAACGCTCCAGGAAAGGGGGAAGGGGGGACATCGTTGCCTCTCATCCTCGGTCGCAGATCGGTTCCCCGCCCGGCCGCGGCACGCCTGGCCGGCCTTCGGGGGCGGGAAGGACAAGGCCCCGGCACTGCAGGGCCCCCAGCGCACGCAGCAGCGCGACCGGCTCCGGCGTCCCGCGGCGCCCGGAGGCGACCACCAGCGGATCGCTGACCCCCTCGGCCCGCAGCGTGTCCCGGGTCGGCCCAACCAGGACCGGATGCGGACCGATCTCCACGAACGCCCGCACACCCCGGCGGGCCAGCACCGCCACCGCCTCGGTGTACCGCACGGGCCGGCGCAGATTACGCGCCCAGTAGTCCCCGGTGGCCAGGCCCGCCGCGTCCGGCGCGGCATCGACCGTCGAGATCCACGTGATGCGCGGCGCCCGCGGAGCCAGACCGGACAGAGCAGCACGCATGCCGGGCAGCACACCGTCGACGAACGGACTGTGCGAGGCCGCGTCGATCCGGATCAGCCGGCACCGCACCCCCTCGGCCTCAAGCCGTGCCACCAGCGCCCGCGTCGCCCCGTCCTCCCCGGTGACCACCGTCTCCCGCGGCGCACTGTGCGCGGCGACGACCACCGTACCCGCAGCCTCCGCACAGCGCCGCCGCGCGGTGTGCCGGTCCAGACCGACCGTCGCCATCACACCGCCGCCCGCCGCCCGCGCGAGCAAAGCGGAGCGCACCGCGACCACCCGGGCCGCCTCGGCCAGCGTGAGCGCACCCGAGACGTGGGCCGCGGCGGCCTCGCCGAGACTGTGCCCCACGACGAACGACGGCCGCACCCCCTGCGACTCCAGCCAGCGCGCCAGGGCGACCTGCACGGCGAAGATGAGCGGCTGCGTCGTCTCGGGCCCGCCGCTGTCCCCCTCTCCCGCGGCCCGCAAAGGCCCGACCACCCCGCCGGGCAGCAGCGCGTCGAGCTCCCGCAGGACCCGCGCGGCGGCCGGCGCCGTATCGAGCAGGGCCCGCCCCATCCCCGGCCACTGGCTGCCGTGGCCCCCGAAACACCACGCGGCCGGTTCGGCGGCGCCGTCGGCCCGGCCCGACACCCACCGGGGACTGGGCACCCCGCCGGCGAACTCCGCCAGCCCCTCGGCCAGACCCGCCGCATCCGCGGCCGCGACGGCCAGACGTTCCGCGCCGGCCCCGGCCGGAAGCCGCGACGGCGCCACCGAATCAGGCCGGGCACCACGGGCCAGCAACTGCGCGGCCGATTCCGCCGCAGCCGTCAACTTCGCGTGATCATTGGCCGAAAACATCAAGAGGCAAGGTTGTGGGGGCGATACTGAACCGCTGATCGGCATAAGAACTTCCTGCTTTCCGGAAAACGGAACGGACAGGTAGTCGGCAGTTGTTACGATCTCCCGCGCCGGCCGCACCGGCCCGCCACCCGGAAATGACGACGAAGGAGTAGAAGAAGCATGCCGGAAACATCCTTTCAGGGCCAGGTCGTCGATACTGAACCGGCCCCTTGCGTATTTCTCGTCATCGGCATTCCGGGCTCCGGGAAAAGCTCGGTGTCGGCCGGGCTGGCCCGCCGGTTCCCCCTCGCCGCGCACATCGAGGGCGACCACCTCCAGGACCTCATCGTGTCGGGGAACCACCTGCCCAAGCCCGTGGAGGACCTCGAGGCCGACCGCCAGCTCCTGCTGCGCGCCCGCAACGGATCGCTGCTGGCACGCAGCTTCCACGCCGCCGGCGTCGTCCCCGTCCTCGACGACGTGGTCGTCAGGCGCGCACACCTGGAGTTCTACCGCGAGCACCTCAAGGACCTGCCACTGCGCCTGATCGTCCTGGCACCGTCGCCCGACGTCGTCTCCCGGCGGCTCGCCGCACGGGACAAGAGCCTCGCGGACGACTGGTCGTTCCTGGACGAGGCGATGCGCAGCGAACTCGGCGGCGAGGGGGAGTGGTTCGACACCTCCGGGATGACCCTGAAGGAAACCATCGACACCATCCTGGCGGCGAACTGATCCGCCTGGGCCGGCGGGCCCGGGTCCGGCACGGGCAGCGGCCCGCGCCGGACCCGCACGCTTTCAGGCGCCGTCGATACGGCGGACAGCGGCCAGCCAGGTACGCATGTGATGGGCGCTGCGGTGCAAGAAGGCCCGTGCCTCCGGCGACCACGCCCGGCCCGTGGCCCGCTCGGCGAAGTCCTGCAGGCCGTGGCTGAGCGAGGCGTAGGCCTCACGGTAGTCACTGCCCTCAAGGCGGAACTCCTGGAGCCACGCGAGGAGTTCGTCCATGAAACGGATCGCCGGCAGCTCGATGGCGAGGTCGTGGAGCAGGTCGTGCTCGTTGCGCTCGTGGTTGACCAGCGGCCCGCCGAACCGCACCGCGTGCCCCAGGTGCTTGGCGCACGCCGCGACGAAGTACCCGCTGAAGATGTCGCCGAAGCGCTCGACCGCGGCCCCGCCGATGGGCTGGCCCATGCGCAGGAAGTAGTACGCGGGCAGCGCGTCGCGGTGCACGGCGGTGTTCTGGGAGTTGACCGGGCACCACGTGTCCGCCGCCAGCACCGCGGCCTCACCGCCATGGGCGGTGACCCGCGGGCGGACCGCGAGCCGGGTCACCGCGTCCACATCGGGGTCGTCGAGCCACAACCCGGCGTTGACACGTACGTCGGCCAGCTCCTGCGCCCGGGTGATGTCGGCCTCCTCCTGCCGGGGGCCGTAGGGGAAACCCCGGGGGAAGACGCGGCAGGGGCTGACGTCCAGCAGGTCGCACGCATTGAACCAGCCGTTCGAGGCCGAGACGACACGGTGCCGGACGGGCCCCCGCAGCACGACCCGGTGCTCGTCGAGGAACGGGCGGGTCACCGGAAAGTTGTCGTCGTCCATGGAGACGGCGAAGGCACTGCCGTTCAGGTACGACAGCAGATAGCCGATGTTGCGGCGGTTGTCGGAGTCGTAGGGGACCAGACCGGGCACACCGAGCTTCGCCAGGAGCCGGTCTTGTTCCTCCACGTCGGGGGAGACGATCGCAGCCCCCCTGCCACGGGCCCGCTCACAGGCCTCGTAGAACGCCCGCGGCGTCTTCCTGTCAGGTATCACCACCAGCCGCGCGCCGTCCTCGGCCAGGGTGCCGGTGAAGTGTTCCAGGAACTCCCCGGAACCGATCGTTGTCATGACGATGTCGATCGTCTCAGGCATGTGGTCACTCCAAAGTGGGGATGTCCCGCCACTTCCGCAGCCGCGAGGACGCGGTGATGAGCGGGGCACTGATCCAGACGAGCATCACGACGGCCAACCCGAGCCGCGGACCGAACAGGGTCCCCAGGCCACCGCCCACCAGCCCACCGACGAAGAGCATGCCGCGGCTGACGAACCGGACGCAGGCGACCGTCCGTTGCAGGAGAGCGGGAGGCGTCAGCAACTGGACGAGCGTGGACTGCCCGACCGTGAAGACGACGTACCCGGCGTGGAACAGCAGGGCGCCGCACAGGAACAACAGCAGGCCGGGGCCCGGCCGGGTCAGCGGAAGGAGCAGACCCGCCGGCGCCAGCACGGCCGCCGGAATCCACACCGAGCGTGCCGTGCCCAGACGCCGGCTGACACGTCCGGCACCCAACGCCCCGACCATGCCGCCGAGGCCGACGGACCCGAGCAGCATGCCCAGGGTGCCGGGCGAGACCCCGACGTCGTTCGAGAGGAAGACGACGACCAGGGCCTCGTACGCGGCGAAACAGCAGTTCCCCACGGCCGAGCCCGCGATCGAGGCAAGGATGACACGCCGGCGGGTGACGAACCTGGCGGCCTCCGCGAGCTCGGCGAGCACGCCCCCGGAACGTTGTGCCGCGGCCGCCTCGGTACGGCCGCGCATGAGCAGGTTGCAGGACAACGACGCCAGGAAGCCCACCGTGTTGAGCAAAGGGGCGTGCTCGGCGCCGAGCACCTGCACGGTGAAACCCGCCAGCGTCGGCCCGAACGCCAACGACATCACCCGCGCCATCTGTAACCGGACGTTGCCTTGGACGAGTTTCTCCTTGGGCAGCAGCCGCGGCGGCATGGAAAGGTACACGATCTCGTAGAACACCGTCGCGCAGCTGACCAGGACGTTCGACAGGTACAGATGCCACAGGGCCAGATGCCCGGTCACCGCAAGGACCGGCACCATCGTCACGATCACCGCGCGACTGGCGTCGGCCAGCAGCAGCACCGTCCGCGGCGGCAACCGGGCACTGTAGACACCGGCCGGCAGGGTCACGATCAGCCACGGCAGATAACCCGCCGCGGTGATCAGAGCCACCTCGCCGACCGACGCCCCGAGACTGTGCGCGGCGAGCAGCGGAAAGGCGAGCACCGTCGACATCCCGCACAACTGGCTGATGCTGCTACCGGTCCACAACAGGCGGAAGTCCCGCGCGCGGACGGAATCGGGCGCCAGGCAGACGGGAGGGGACATGGCAGGCGCTCTCTTCCTCTTGGGTTCCTGTGCCGCATACGTTCTCACTGCGACAACGCATACGAGCATCTCACCGCGCAGACACGCCCATCACCACCGCACGTCCCCAACAGCACTTCCGGTACCGGAAGTTCGCGCACGCTACGGATGCCCGCCGGGTGCGGCGATGAACGCCTCGACCGCGTCGAAGGCCTCCGCGTCGCTGTACTGCTCGGGCGGCGACTTCATGAAGTACGACGACGGGGCGAGCAGCGGCCCGCCGATCCCGCGGTCGAGCGCGATCTTCGACGCCCGCACGGCGTCGATGATGACCCCCGCCGAGTTCGGCGAGTCCCACACCTCGAGCTTGTACTCCAGCGACAACGGGACATCACCGAACGCCCGCCCCTCAAGACGCACATAGGCCCACTTGCGGTCGTCGAGCCACGGCACATGGTCCGACGGCCCGATGTGCACCGAACCCCGGCCCATGGCATGGCCGATCTGCGACGTGACCGACTGCGTCTTCGACGTCTTCTTCGACTCCAGACGCTCACGTTCGAGCATGTTGAGGAAGTCCATGTTGCCACCGACGTTGAGCTGCATGGTGCGGTCGAGATGCACACCACGTTCCTCGAACAGACGCGCCAGCACCCGATGCGTGATCGTGGCGCCCACCTGCGACTTGATGTCATCACCGACGATCGGCACCCCCGCCTCGGTGAACTTCGCCGCCCACCACGGGTCCGAGGCGATGAACACCGGCAGCGCGTTGACGAAGGCCACCTTCGCGTCGATCGCACACCGCGCGTAGAACCGGTCCGCCTCCTCACTGCCGACCGGAAGGTAGGAGACCAGCACGTCGGCCCCGCTCTCGCGCAGCGCCGCGACGACATCGACCGGATCCGCAGCCGACTCGGTGACGGTCTGCCGGTAGTAGCGGCCCAGACCGTCCAAAGTGGGCCCCCGCAGGACCGTGACGCCCGTCGGCGGGACATCGCAGATCTTGATGGTGTTGTTCTCCGACCGGAAGACGGCCGAGGCCAGATCCTGTCCGACCTTCTTGGCGTCCACGTCGAACGCCGCGACGAACTCCAGGTCACGCACGTGATAATCACCGAACTCGACGTGCATCAACCCAGGTACACGAGACGAGGGGTCCGCCCCCGCGTAGTACCGCACTCCCTGCACGAGCGAGGAAGCACAGTTGCCGACACCCGCAACGGCCACACGGATCTTGCCCATGGTTGTCCCTTCGCAGAATCACAGCTCAACAGGTCCGCGCGCGGACCGGCAACGCCCGGCCCGCCCGCGCTCACAACGCCACCGGCACCGACCCCGACGCCGCCGACCGCTCGGCCGCAAGCGCACAGCGCAGCGCGTCGTAGGAGTCGCGCCAGGTACCCGCGGCCGGGTCGGCCGGCCCGCCGGCCGCCCTCGCCAAGAACGCCCGCACCTGCGCGCGGTAGGCGACCGCGAACCGGTCCCAGTACCCCCGGAAACGCGGCGCCGCCCGGCCCGCCCCCGGAGCCCTCGCACGGGACCAACCGTTCTCCCAGTTCCCCTGGTCACCGAGGACCTCGGCACGCACGTCGTACCCCAGGGGCTGCCACCGGCCCGCGGAGAGCACGCCCAGGGTGCCGTCGTCCAGACGGACCAGCGTCGCGACGGTGTCGAAGTCACCGATGTCCGCCAGCTCCGGGCACGACAGCGCCGCGCCGTCGGCCACGACCTGGACGACCTTGCGGCCGGTGAGCCACTGCACCATGTCGAAGTCGTGCAGCATGAGGTCGGTGAAGACCGAACCGCTCTGGCGCAGCCGCGCGATCGGGGGCGGCGAGACATCGTGCGAGACCAGCCGCAGCAGCTGCAGACGGCCCAGCCGCCCCGCCACCGTGCGGGCCCGCAGATCGGCGAACCCCGGGTCGAAGTGCCGCTGGAAACCCACCCACAGCGGAACACCGCGCCGCTCGGCCAGCGTGCCCAGCGCCTCGGTGCGCGGCAGGTCGATGGCGAGCGGCTTCTCGCACAGTGTCGGCACCCCCGCCTCCACCAGCGCCTCGACCAGTTCCGGGTGGGCCGTGGTGCCCGCCGTCACCAGCGCCGCGTCACAGCCGCGCGAGACCAGCTCCTCCACCGAGCCCGCGACACCCGCCGAGGCGGCTTCCCGGGCCAGCTTCTCGGCACGGGCACGGTCCGCGTCCACACAGACCAGCCGGTGCGGCCCGAGCGCGTCCAGGTGGTGGGCGTACATCGCACCGATCTGCCCGCAGCCCACGATGCCGACGCTCAGCGGCGCGGTCACGGCCGCACCCCCCCGGCCACCGCGGCGGCACCATGGCTCAGGCCCACCAGGTCCGCCGACCTGCGGCACTCGCGCAGGCGCTGCCCCCACAGCGCGGCCCGTTCGGTGAACCGGCCGTCGCCCAGGACCTCGGTGATGGCCTGCCGGATGTCACCGACGCGCACGCACGGCTGGTCGGACGGGCCCGAGTACCGGTCCCGGAACACCAGCCGCCCACGCGCGGTGGTCTCACTGCTCCGCAGCAGCACCCCGGACCCGGTACCCTCCACCAGCTGCCTGCCGTTCATCTCCTGCTCCGACATGAACGGCATGACGACCGACGGTTTGCCGTGCGACAACGTGGCCAGCACCGAGGCCGAACCACCGTGGCTGACGACCACGTCGGCCCAGGCCAGCGGCGCGTCCAGACCGGTGAAGCCGGCCATCACGACGTTGTCCGGCACGTTCACAGCACCCTCGAACGCGAAGCCGCCGGAAACGTACACCGACCACGGCCTGCCCGCGCAGGCATCCAGGATGTTCTGCATGGCCCCACGGCCCACGGTGCCGCCGCTGCCGATGGTCACGTACACCCGCGGGCCACCGGCCGGCAGACCGGGGGAGGCATCGGCGGCCCCCACCGGATTCCAGTACATCGGCCCGACATAGTGCAGCCGGCCCCGGTGCGGCGGCCCTTCGAGCGGTTCGAGGCCCGGCAGGCTCGACACCAGCGTGACATCGCCCCACAACAGGTGCTCGGCCCGGGCCACCGGGCCCAGCCCCAGCTCCCGCGAGACCTCGTCCCACACCGGCAGGCTCGACGGATGCGGCAGCAGATCACGCGGCGCCACCGTCGACCACGGCATCCACCCGTTGGCCCGCGGGGTGACGAAGTCCGCATCGGCGAGAGAGACCACAGGGATGCCCCTGGCCCGCGCGGCGAGGGCCGCCGTCGGGCACATGTCGATGACGACCAGCGTGGGCCGGTAGCTCTCCATCAAACGGGCATCCGCCGCGATCCGCTGCCGCACCCGGTCGATCCGGTGGTACGTCGCCGCGACCGCGAACACACGCTCCACATCGGCGAACGGCAGATACGGCGGCATCGGATGCCGCTCGGGCGGACGCGGCGCCCCCGCCTGCGACGCGAGGACCGCGAACCCCGCCTCGCGCACCATGGCATTGATACCGCAGTCCGCGAACGCCACCTCGTCACCCGCCCCGGCCAGCGCCGCGGCCAGAACCAGACAACGCCCGGTGTACGCGGCACCCCCGCCCCAGCCCCAGGGAAAGAACAACACTCGTTCGCTCACACGTCCTCCTGCTCGTTGTCCGTCCTCGCCCTCAGGCCGTCATCCCGCCGTCCACCGCGATCACCTGACCGGAGACGTAGGACGCGGAAGGGGAACACAAGAACGCCACGACCGAGGCGATCTCCTCCGGGCGGGCCGCCCGCCCAAGAGGCGTCCGCCCCACCACCTCCTGCCGCACCCCGGTACGCAAACCGTCGTGAGCGGGCGTGCCGGCGACCAGACCGGGCGCCACGCAGTTGCACGTGATCCCGTAGCGCCCGTACTCCCTCGCCGTCGTCCGCATCAGCCCGTGCAGGCCGGACTTGGAAGCCGCGTAGGCCGCCTGGCCCGGTTGCCCGCGCAGCCCCGCCACCGACGACACCAGGACCACACGCCCGCCCGCGTTCCGAGTCATCGCCCTCACCCCGGCCTGCAAACAGCGGAACGCCCCGCCCAGATTGACGGCGACCTGCTCGCCCCACTCCTCCTCGGACACCGCCAGCAGCAGCCGGTCGCGGTGCACCCCGGCATTGACCACGAGCGTGTCCAGACGACCGAACTCCTCCACGACCCGCTCCACGACCCGCTGACCGCTGCCAGGACGCGACAGGTCCGCCGCCACCGCCAGCGCGCCCGCGCCCGCCGCCCGCAACTCGCCGACCACCGCCGCCGCGGCCTCCTCGTTACGGTGCGCGTGCACCGCCACCGCCTGGCCCTGCCGGGCCAGTTCGCGCGCGACGGCCCGGCCCAGAGGACCTGAGCCCCCGGTCACCAAAGCGGCCCGCCCGCTCATGCCGACGCTTCCCCGGACAGCGGGAAGCAGATGTTCTCGATGTGCGCGAACCGCCCGCGCAGCCGGGCACGGGCCCCGGGATCGGCCCGCCCCTCCCGCCCGCCGGCGGCGCACAGCGCCTCCCGCAGCCGCTCCAGCGAGGCCCGCAGCGGCCGGGCCAGTTCCATGGCACGGCGGTACGCCGCGAGCGGATCGGGCTGCTCATGTGCCGCGATCAAAGCCAGACCCAGCCGCTTGGCGCACACCCGGGCACCCAGCGCCGCGGTCCGCACCGCCGCCATACCGGGCGGCAGGACGGCAGGCCCGTCCGGCCCGGCCAGCGCGTTCGCGTACAGGAACAGCAGCGGCTGGACGTCGCCGAGGACCAGCACGTGCAGCGCCCGGGCCGTCACCAGGCCCAGTCCGCACTCCGTGAGTTCGTCCAGGAGCTCACCAAGAGCACCGACACCCGCCGAGAACAGCGCGGTATCGCGCTGCAACCGCCCGGCGAAGTACTCCTCGGGACCGGACGTGTCGGGCGGGCCGGTCACCGTGACCGTGCCCACCCACGTGAACAGCGCCCGCATCCGCGGCGTCAGGGCCCACTGGAGCCGGAAGTCGTCGTCCGGGGCGGCATCGGTGTTCAAGACAGTCAGGACACCGTCATGAGGCGACCAGTGCGTCGCGAGAACCGCGTGATCGTGGAAGTGGAAGCGGCCCTCGTACACGTCGCCGGGAAGATGGAACCGGTCCGGCAGCACCATCACCGGCTCGCCCGCGGCGACGCGTTCCAGGACGAACGGCACGTTGCGGCTGCCGTCGTCGAACTCGGTGCGGTAGTCCACCCGGCAGCCGTCGAAGTCCTTGGCCAGGTCCCGGCCCACCGGGTCCAGCGGGCCGTTGAGCGCCCGCGCCACCGCGAGCGGTTCCAGACCCCGGAACCGCAGGACGGCCTCGACGCAGCGCAGCACGCAGTTCAGGCCGTCCAGCGCCCGGTCCCGCCACCCCAGCGCCCCCTGCTGGTCGAACCGCGGGGCCGCCGCGCCCGTCACCGCAGCTCTCCGCCCGCGGCCCGCGCACGGGCGGTCAGGCTGTCGGCCAGATGCCCCAGACTCTTGAAGACCGTCCAGTCGGTCTCCTCCTCGTCGTAGGGCACCCCCCACCGCTCCTCGAAACGCGAGAGCACCACGATCAGGTCCAGCGAGTCCATGCCTATCTCGTCGAGCGTGGTGTTCTCGTCCAACTGGTCGGGCAGATGGGGCCGCTCGGCGAGCACGCTCGTGATGAGCTCCAGCACACGCTCACGGTCGCTGCGCGGCGCATTCGTAGCTTCGGTCACTGTTCTTCCCTTCTCCGTTGCCTGTCGCTCTGTCGCCTTACCGAAGGCCGGTGACGTGCCGGCCGGCACTCCCGGCCGTCAGCCGCCGGTCTCCCTCAGCAGCCCCCTGCGGATCTTTCCGCTGCCCGTACGAGGCAGCTCGTCGACCCGACGGATCACCGAAGGCACTTTCACCGCCATGAGCAGCTCGCTGGCCCGGCGCCGCAGCGCGGCCGCGTCGAACTCGTCGGCACCGGCCTCGACGAAGGCCCACACCTGGCTCTCTCCCGAGGGCCCCGGCCGCCCCACCACCGCGCAGTCGTTCACCCACGGCACCGCCCGCAACACGGCCTCCACCTCCGCCGGAGAAACCTTGTTCCCGCCGATGTTGATGAGCAGGTCACTACGACCGGTCAGCCGCAGCCCACCGTCGCCGAGCACCCCGAGGTCACCGGTGGCCACCCACCCCTCGGCATCCGCGAGCGGCACGGCACACCCCGCCTCCATCCGGACCGGGAACAGACCCGGAAACCGGGCCACCACCGGACCGGGCTCACCGCTGCCCGCCCTCAGACCGACCCCGGGCAGCGGACGCCCGCCCCCACCCCCGGCGGGCGCAAGCGTCAGCTGACCGAGCTCGGAGTTGCCGTAATGGTCGTGCACGGCGACACCCGCGTCGTGCCAGGCCGCCACCGCACGGGAAGGAAGGACATCACCCGCACTCACACACCGGCTCCAGGTACACGTACGCGGCACCCCGCTGCGACCCCACCACTCCAGCACCACCGGCACGCTCTGCAGGACGGTGGGCCGGTGCCGCTCGGCCAAAAGCGCGGCCTGCGCGGGCGTCAGCGCCCCGGACGGTACCAGCTGGCACGCCCCCACCGACAGGACGGCCAGCGTGCCCGCCTCGATCGCGTAACTGTGGCCGAGAGGACTGGTGGTCAGCACCACATCGCCGGCATCGAGGCCGAAACCCCGGGCGAAAGCCGCCGAGTTGCGCCAGGTCCCCGACCACTCCCGGCAGACCACCTTCGGCCGGCCGCTGGTTCCCGAGCTCGTCACCGCGAACGCCGGCCCCCCCGTGCCGCCGCGCCCCGCCGGACCGAGCCGGGCCACCACGCCGTCGGCGATGGCCACCCCGGCACCGAAGTCGGCCAGCGCGGCCGAACGTTCCGCCGCCCCGGCACGCTCCTGCAACACCAGCACGGCGGCGTGCAAGGACATCGCCGCGGCGAAGTCGACCACCGAGTCGATCAAGGACGACAGGACGACACCGACCCGGGTGCCCGGCCCGATGCCCGCGTCCTTCAACTCCCGCATCCGCCGCGTGACGTCGTGCTCCAGCGCGGCATAGGTCACCGACCGGCGCCGGTCCACCAGCGCGACGCGCCCGCCGCGGCCGGCACGGCGGTGACCGGCCAGCACATCCACCAGGGTGTCGTCCACGATCAGCCTCCCCAGCGGGCCGTGACACGGTAGCCGTGCCGGCCACCCGCCGCGGTCACCGTGACCGCCCCCGCCGCACCGTCGCCGCACAGCAGCGCGGCCAGCGGGGCGGTCGCGCGCACATCACCCGGACGCGCCGCCGCCGCAGGACACGTCTCGACGGCGCCCAGCCGCGCCAGCACCCGGGCACCACGCCGCCGCGCCCGCGCGGCCGTCTCCAGCACCACGAACACCGCCGACCCCGGCAGCGGGTCACTGCCGCAGGCCCCGGCGGCGGCCGGACTGAGCAACTCGTACGCACCGCACAGCACCGGCGTGTCCGGCACGAGCCGCAGCCTGCGCTGCCCGACCGCCAGGGCCTGCAGACCCGCACCCGCGCCCAGCAACGTGGCGCAGAAGCCACCCAACCGGTGACGCAGGCAGATCAAGGACGTCACACCGTGCGGGTTGAAGTACAAGAAGGACTCCGGCGCCAGCGAAGCACGCGCACCCGCATCCAGACGCTCCCGGATGCTCTCCGCCACGTGCCCCGAGCCGTACAGCGAGCCGACGACGCAAGCGGCCTCACCGGGCTCCTGCTCACCCGCTCCGGCAAGCGCCCGGCCCGCCACCTCGGCGATACGCTCCGGCAGTTCCTGCGTCCACCTGTTCACCTCCCGCCAACCGTCGGCGCCCCGCGCGCCGGCGCGCCACAGGCATTCGGTGTCCACCTGGCCCGAGGCAGCGGAAGTGATCACAAAGGAGTCGTCCATCAGGCCCTCCGGAAGACGAGCGCGGTGTTCATACCGCCCAGGCCACAGGAGACACTGAGCGCCGTGCGCAGCCCCGGCACGCGCCGCGGGCCGTCGTCGAGGACCAGGTCGAGGTCCGCGAACGCCGGATCCACCGGCACGGCACCCCACGTCGGGGTGACCGCGCCGTGCGCCAGGGACAGGACGCAGGCCAGCGCCTCGACGGCACCCGCACCACCTTGCATGTGCCACAGCACGCCCTTGACGCTGTTGACCGGTATCGAAGCCAGACGCGGCCCGAACACCTCCCGCAGCGCCGCGACTTCCGCGTCATCGCCACGGCGGGTTCCCGGGCCGTGGGTGCTGATGAAATCGACGTCCCGCGGTTCGAGAGCCGCGTCGGCCAGGGCGAGCCGGACGGCCCTCTCGATGCCGTCGGCCCCCGGCGCGACGAGGTGGCCGGTGGCATTGGTCAACCCGCACCCGGCCAGCACGGCCAGCGGTTCGCGGGAGCCGGACACGGCACCGCCGAGCGGCGCGAGCCGCAACACCGCCGCGCCCTCGGACAGGCCGATGCCCCGCCGCCGGGTACTGAACGGCCTGCAGCCCTCCGGGCCCAGCGTGCGCAGCGAGTTCAGACCGAGGAAGGCCATGTCGGTCACGGCGTCGGCGCCGCCGGCCACGGCCGCCGGGACGTCACCGACGGCCACCAGGTCACGGGCCACCGCGAGGGCCGAGGCACCCGACGCGGAGGCGGTGACGACGGTGACGGCCTCGCCCCCCAGACCGGTCCGCCCGGCACAGGCCGCGGCCAGGTCACCGGCCAGATTCCCCGGCCTGGCGGGAACCACACCGGGATCGGTGGTCCCCAGGACGAGCGCGGTGTGCTCACGCCCGGCGTCGTCGACACCGTCCAACGCCTCCAGCACCGCCGACTCCGCGAGATCCAGGGTGCGCCACGCGCCGCCAGCACTGCCGTGGCAGGGCACCTGGCCTGCCGCGCCGAGGGTGGCGCCGGCCACATCGAACGCCGTGACGGGCGGACGGTGCGCCTGCCCGGTGGCCAGCGCCTCCCACAGCGCGGACACGCCCACACCACCCGGGCTGCACACGCCCGCCGCGGTGACGGCGACCTCACCTCTCGCCGTGCTCATGGCCTCTCACCCCCGTTGAGGGCCGCGGCGAGCGAGTCGATGCTCGCCGATTCCAGTACAGCGCTGTCCGGCAGCATCACACCCAGCTCCCCTTCCAGCTCCCCGACCACCGTGATCAGCAGCACCGAGTCGACCCCGGCCAGGGTCAGCGGCTCGGTGTCGGCCAGCCACGGCAGCCCCCCTTCTTCCCCCAACCGGTGCGCGAGCTTGGCCCGCACCCGCGCCAGCATCCCCTCATGGGTGTCCACCGCCACGTCACGCCACCTTTGCCACGGCCCCGAACGCCTCGTCGCAGGCGGCCAGCGTCCGGTCGAGGTCGGTGTCGGTGGTGGCGGCACAGATGAACCAGTGATGGGTGGGATGCAGCAGCACACCCCGCCGGGTGGTCTCCCGGAAGAACGTGTCCTGCAACAGCCGCGCGCGGCCCGGTTCGTCAGGAGTGAAGGACAAGAACGGCATCTGCGGCACCCCCCGTACCTCGGCCGGGACGCCGTGGCGCCGCACGAGCGCGTTCAGGCCGCCCTGCAGCCGCTCACCGAGCGTGCGAACCCGTTCGAGCAGGGCCCCGTCGGCCAGTTTGTCGATCGTCGCCACCGCCGCGGCCATCGCCACGGTGTTGGAATAGAACGTGGACGAGATGTGCGTCCTGCCGACCATGGCCATCACATCGGCCCGGCCGGTGAGCGCCGAGACCGCCCAGCCGTTCGCCATCGCCTTGCTGAACGTCGCCAGGTCGGCCCGCACACCGAACAGCTCCTGCGCCCCGCCCAGCGCCACCCGGAAACCCGAGCGCATCTCGTCGAAGACCACCAACGCCCCGTGCTCGTGGGCCAGATCGACCGCGCCCTGGAGGAAGCCGGGCTCGGGACGGTCGAGCTCGAACGGCATCAGGAGCAGACAGGCCACCTGCCCGGCATGACGGCGGAAGACCTCACGCAGGCTGTCGAGGTCGTTGTACCGGAACGTCGCCACCTGCGACCGCACGGCCCCGGGGATCCCGCCGGGACGCTGCGCGGCCCAGTCGTGCCACCCGTTGTAGCCCCAGCGCACGACCCGGTCGCGACCCGTGTACGCGCGGGCCAGACGCACCGCGGCACTGGTCGCGTCCGAGCCGGTCTTGAGCAGGAACACCCGCTCCGCCCCCGGGATGATCCCCATCAGCCGTTCGGCGAGCTCGATGTGCGTCCGCTTGCGGAGCGTGATGGAAAAACCCTCGTCGATCTCCCGCTTCGCGGCCTCGGTGACCTCCGGGTCCACATGGCCGAGGATGATCGTGCCGTAGGCCAGGATGTAGTCGAGGTACTCATTGCCGTCGGCGTCCCAGACCCGGGCGCCCCGGGCCCGCTCGCCGTAGACGGGGTAGGCCCCGTCCACCAGGCGGTCCCGTTCGATGACGTAGTCCTTCTCGGACAGCGTCGCGTCCACGAGCCGGCCACGGGCGAGCAGTTTCATCGAATTGTCGAGCCGGAGCTCTGCGGTCACATCGGTCACGGCCTGGTCTCCTCTGTAGCGTGTCGTCCTCGGTTTGCCCGCTCCCACCACGTGCGGCCCCAGGTCACAGGAGGGCCGGCCCGGACCGCGTGCCGCGGACGAGCTTGCCCGGCAGCGCCCCGGTCGCCGTGCCGTCGCGGAAGGTCACCTCACCCGCGACGACCGTGGCCGCGTAGCCGTCCGCCTTCTGGACCAGGCGCCCGCCGCCCGCCGGAAGGTCGTGGACGAACTCGGGGGCACGCAGACTGAGCCGGTCGAGGTCGATGACGTTGATGTCGGCCCGGTAGCCGGGGCGCAGCAGCCCGCGGTCGCGCAGCCCGTAGAGCCGCGCGGGCTCCCAGGTCTGCTTCTTGACGATGAACTCCAGCGGCAGTCGCGCTCCCCGGCTGCGGTCGCGCACCCAGTGCGTCAGCATCGACGTCGGCGTGCTGGCGTCGCAGATGAGCCGGCAGTGCGCCCCGGCGTCGCTGAGCCCCAGCACCGCCTGCGGGTGCAGCAGCATCTCGCGGATCGGGTCAAGCGTGTACTCCGCGTACCCGAGCAGCGGCCGGAAGATCATCCCGCTCGTGTCCTCGGAGGCGAGGAAGTCGTAGATGAGCGCCTCGGGCGACTGCCCGGTGCGCCGGGCGATGGCGTCGAACGACTGGTCGGCGGCGGGCTCGTAGTCCGGGGCGGTCGACGTCATCGGGAAGTGCCGCTCGTAGCCCTGCGGGAACAGCGCCGAACGGGGGTCGGAGTTCTCCGGGCGCTCGGCGAGGATCTTCTCCCGCAGCGCCGGATCCCGCAGCGCCGCACGCCGCTCGCGCGAGGGCAGATGGGCGATCCGCTTGTAGGAGGGACGCTTGTGGAAGGGGTGGGTGGAGTCCAGGCTGATGATGACGCTGAACGGCCGGCCCGCAACCTGCGGGCGCAGGTCCGCGCCGCCCGCCACCGCGTCCTCGGCGATCTGCAGCAGCTCGCGCCACCCGTCGGGGTCGTTGTCGTTCTGGAACAGCCCGAACGTGACGGGACGGCCGACCGCCGCCGACAGCCGGCGCATCCAGGTGATCTCGCCGAGCGGGTCGTCGACCTTCTCGCCGCCCGCGCCCAGCGGCACCAGCTGGAACACGCCGGTACCCAGCTCGCCGAGCACACCGCCCAGCGCGAACAGCTCGTCCTCGGCGGCGAAGGTACCGGGCACCGGGGCGCCGGTGATGGCGAGGTGGGTGAGGGTGCGCGAGGTGGAGAACCCGATGGCGCCCGCCCGGATGCCCTCACGGACCAGCGCGCACATCCGGCGCAGGTCGTCCCCGGTCGGCGGGGCGTTGTCGGCGCCCCGGTCGCCCATGACGTAGGCGCGCAGCGCGCCGTGCGGGACCTGCGCGGCGACGTCGAGCACCCGTGGGACGCGCTCCACGGCGTCGAGGTACTCGGGGAAGGTCTCCCACTTCCAGGTGATGCCCTCGGACAGCGAGGCGCCGGGGATGTCCTCGACCCCCTCCATGAGGCCGATCAGCCAGTCGTGGCGGTCGGGGTGCGCCGGGGCGAAACCGACCCCGCAGTTACCCATGACCACCGACGTGACCCCGTGCCAGCAGCTCGGGGTGAGCAGGGGGTCCCAGCTGATCTGCCCGTCGAAGTGCGTGTGGATGTCGACGAACCCGGGCGTCACGAGGCAGCCGTCCGCGTCGATCTCGGTCCGGCCGCGCCCGGTGACGCGGCCGACCTTGGTGATCACACCGTGGTCCACCGCGACGTCGGCGGTGCGCGCGGGGATACCGGATCCGTCGCACACCGAGCCCCTGCGAACAATCAGGTCGTGCACTGCGGTCAGGCCTCCTTCTGAGGGGACACGGGCCGCCGGCCCGTCCGCGCGAAGATCAGGTTCTGGTACGCGTAGCGGGTCTGCGGCTTGTGCGGCACGGGGGTTCCGTGGTGCAGCTCCCACGGTTCGTATCCCGCGTCCCGCAGCGTGTCGACCAGCTCGCGGCTCGACGGCGCTCCGGCCACGTCGAGATCCCCCACCTCCAGGGAGATGACGGGCTGCTGGCGGGCGAGCAGGTCGCTCATCCCGGCCAGGACGTGAGCCTCGGCGCTCTCGGCGTCGATCTTGACGAAGTCGACGTCGAGGCCCTCGGCGCGCACATGGTCGTCCAGGCGGACCGCCCCGACGGAGATCGGCTCGGACGGCACCCGCTCGCGCACGACGTCCGGCAGCCGTGCCTCGAACGCCGAGTTGTAGGCGCTGTAGCCCAGTCCGCGGTCGTAGAAGACGAGTTCTTCCCGCTTCGACCAGACCGCCGCGGGCACCACCGAGGCATTGGGGAGGCCGCGGGCGTTCGCCCGCAGCACCGACAGGGTCGAGGGCGTCGGCTCGAAGGCTGTCACGTGCCCGCCACGGCCGACCAGGGCACTGGCCAGCATCGTGTAGTAGCCGATGTGGGCGCCGACGTCGAGCACGGTCGCGCCGGGGCGCAGGTGGGACAGGAGGAAGGCGGTGAGGTCATAGTCCACGAAGCCGTGGCGGTGGATGGAGACGGACACCTCCTCCGGCAGCGAGATCGCCATCCGCTGTCCCCAGAAGGTCTTCGCGGACGAGGGACGGCCCTCGCCGCGGTGCCGTTGTGCGCGCAGCGCACGCGTGCTCGGGTACGACGTTCTGATCGGGTGCCGCAGGCGGTGCGTGAGCCCGCGGAGCCCGGCCGTGTGCGAGCGCCGGTCTAGTTCGGTCCGCCAGGCGGTTCGATCGGATCTGGGCATGGCACAACCTGCTCCGGGTAGGGGGCGCTGGAAGCGGGCCGGGGCGGGCGGCCCCGGCCCGTCGTACGGGTCAGCGGGGGACGACCGGTCTCGGGCGGTCCGGGCGCGCCCGGGAGTCCGCGAAGGGCGCCGTGCCCCACGCGCCCGGGTCGTTCGTCGCGAGCCGGCCCAGCTCGGCGTCCACCATGATCTGGGCCAGGCGGTCCACGCGCGTTCGCGCGGTCCAGCCGAAGTCCTCGCGTGCCTTGGAGGCGTCGCCCACCAGGGCGTCCACCTCCGTCGGGCGCAGGTAGACCTCGTCGTAGCGCACGTGGTCGTACCAGTTGAGGCCGACGTGGGCGAAGCAGTGCTCGGCGAACTCCCGCACAGTGGAGCCGACCCCGGTGGCCAGTACGTAGTCGTCCGGCTGGTCGAGCTGGAGCATGCGCCACATGCCCTCGACGTACTCCGGGGCGTATCCCCAGTCGCGGACGGCGTCGAGGTTGCCGAGGTACACGTGCTTGTCGAGGCCGGCCTTGATGCGCGCCGCCGCGCGGGCGATCTTGCGGGTCACGAACGTCTCTCCCCGCCGCGGTGACTCGTGGTTGAACAAGATGCCGTTCACCGCGAACATGCCGTGCGCTTCCCGGTAGTTGCGCGTCATCCAGTAGCTGTACACCTTCGCCGCGCCGTACGGACTGCGCGGGTGGAAGGCGGTTCGCTCGTCCTGCGGTGGCGGCGTAGCGCCGAACATCTCCGACGACGAGGCCTGGTAGTAGCGGATGTCGCTCCCGGACATGGCGATGGCCTCGAGCAGCCGGGTGGTACCCATCCCGGTGGTGTCACCGGTGTGTTCCGGCTCGTCGAAGCTCACCCGGACATGGGACTGCGCGGCCAGGTGGTAGACCTCGTCCGGCCGGATGCGCATCAGCAGCGTCACGAGGCGGCTCGCGTCACTGATGTCGCCGTAGTGCAGGATCAGACGCCGGCCGGCGTCGTGCGGATCGCGGTAGATGTGGTCGAGCCGCCGGGTGTTGAAGCTCGAACTGCGGCGGACTATGCCATGGACCTCGTAGTCCTTGCCCAAGAGCAGGTCAGCGAGGTAGGAGCCGTCCTGCCCCGTGATTCCGGTGATCAGTGCCCGCTTCACGGTGATCCTCTCGGTGGCAGCGCGTTCCTCCTGGACGGCACGACAGTCAGTCGTCTCTCTCCAGAGGCACGAACCTGGGGTTGAATCGCTCGTGGACGTACACCCGGCCCGCGTCGCCGCAGTCGATGACGTACTCCTTGCTCACGCAGCCGGGCGCCGGCCCCAGCGGCCAGGTGCCGCGTGAGACGGAGAGCAACTCGCGTTCCAGCGCCAGTCCCGTCCGCTTCAGGTAGGGGCCCAGGAGCTCCTCGGGCGGCGGGACGAGGCTGCGGCTGCCCCACTCGGCGACCACGACCCGGTTCACGCTGATGACGTCCTTGCCCGAGGTGAGGATCCGGGACTGGCGGTCGACCACCAGGGCGCCGGGGGCGGCTTTGAGGATGCGGCAGCCGATCCGCCGGACACACGCGGCGGGAACCCGCCGCTGGTGGTCGACCTCGATACGCACCCGTTCGCCCACCAGGGCGTTGAGCAGCACGGTGGTCGACCCGTCCGCGCACACGAGCATGCGCGTCTGCGGCGGGGCCGAGGAGAATTCCTGCAACAGTTCCGTCATATCAGGACCATTGCGTGCCGGGAAATGCCAATGCGTTCGGAGTCATGGCGATCCTGTCACTGGGAATCGTCTTTGTGGTGGCCGAAAAGTAGATGAATGCGCGGACCGCGCGGTGAGACGCCGGCGAAGTCTCCGCAGTGCAAGGTGCAAAGGGAATCGTTCAGTGATCGAATGCCATGAGGCTATGAGCTGCCGAAGGAGCGGGTCAAGCGGTGTCCAAATGCACAACGTTGTGCGGTCGAACACCACGGGCGGCCCTTCGAAGGCGCACCGTGAAGCCGGCCCGGAAAGGCGCGGCGCGCCTTCCGCACGGCAGGACGCGGCGGACGCCGCCTACTGCTGCTCCAGCCTCCTGGCGAACTCGTCCAGGTTGGACATGCACACCCTCATGGCCCGTGCCGCGATCTCGGCGCAGTGCTCGGGGATGCTGCTCACTATCAGCTTGTGATTCTTGTTGATGGCGGCGGTCAAACGCAGCCACTGCACCAGCAGGCGCCCGGCCTCGGTGTGCCGCACGGACGGGTCGCGGGCCAGCAGCTCCAGCGTGCGCTGCTGCTCGGGGCGCGAGGGCCCGTCCTCCCTCCGGGACACGGGCCGGTGCGCCGGAGGCCTGCCGGGGGTGTTCCGGTGAGCGGCGCGCCGGCGCACGTCGTGGGCGGTGGACGGCGAGATCCCGGCCGCGCGCGCGATCTCCCGCAAAGAGGCGTCCGGGTTCTCCCTGAGATACTGTTCCGCGATCCTGCGGTTCTCGTTGGGGTTCAAAGGGCGTGCGCGGCCGTCCATCCCGATGCGTTTTTCTCCCGGTCCGGCCGGCGGGAGCTGGTGCCGGATCCTGGTGACGGTCTGCTGGGCCAGTCCGGTGCACTTCGCAAGGGCCCGGTCGGACATCTCGGGAAAGGCCGAGATGATCCTCCGGGCGGCGGCCCTGCGTTCCTCGCGGGTGAGCGGAAGGCCGTGCGTAGTATTCGACTGGACGGCGAAAAGGAATGCCTCGCTGTCACTGCCGTGGAAATAACGGGCCCGGATGGTGGTGCAGCCACGCTCGACGCTGGCCCGCAGGCGGTGCATGCCGTCGATCACCCGCATGGACTCCTTGTGCACGATGATCGGTTGCAGTTCGTCGTCCAGTTCCACCATGAGCTGCACGTGCTGCAGGTCCTCACCGCGGAGGCGGGGGGAATCGGCGGGCAGCAGCGACGCGATGGGCAGGCAGACGCACCGCTCACTGACACGCCGATGGAGCGGAGTGACGTGATCGGCGCGGTCGTCACGTGGTGTGCCGGGAACTGTCGGCATGATCCCCCCAAGCGGCGATGGCGTGTACGGCTCACTGGCTGTCAGTATGTTCGGCTGAGTGCGCACCCCGGTTCCCGCGACCGTGTTCGCGGCCGCCGGGCGCTTCGCACAAGAGCCGTAGGCCGGTCGGGCTCCCCGGCACAGGCTTCGCCAGCCGTCGGGCGGGGCGCAAGTGGTTGCCCGGTTGTCCGCACAGCGGGCAACCGGGTACGAATCGCCACGCGTGAGGCCCCCGGGCGGCCGGAAACCGCCCGATCTTGTCCACCACGACGGCGGTGACGGACGATGTCCGTGCCCCGTTCCCGGCACCGGCCGGACAGCGGGTGCGTCACCGCCGCTCCGCCTCCTGGACGGGCCGCGGACCGCCGTGCGCCGACCGTATCCCGGGACCGGCCGATCACCGAACCGGAAGGGACGAGCCATGCCGTCACCCCTCACGCGGACCACCGTCGGTATCGTCGGCGCGGGACCTGCGGGCCTCATGCTCTCGCACCTGCTGGCCCGCGCGGGCATCGACTCGACAGTGGTTGACCACCGCACCCGGGCCCAGATCGAGAGCACCCACCGCGCGGGCATCCTCGAAGCGGGCAGCGTCCGTCTCCTGACCGGCAGCGGGGTCTCCGACCGGGTACTGCGCGAGGGGCGGCCGCACGCCGGCATCGAACTGCGTTTCCGCGGCACCAGCCACAGGATCGACTTCCAGCACCTGGTCGGGGAGAACGTATGGCTCTACCCGCAGACCGATGTGTTCACCGACCTCGCCGACGCGCGCGAACGCGACGGGGGCGACGTCCGCTTCGGCGTCACGGGAACCCGGGTGGCCGACCTGACGACACAGCGCCCGGGCATCCTGTTCACCGACGCCGACGGCACGGCGCAAGAGGTGCGCTGCGACATCCTGGTCGGCGCGGACGGGGCACACGGTGTGTGCCGGTCCGCGGTGCCCGAGGCCGCGCGCACACACTTCTACCGCGAGTACCCGTTCGCCTGGTTCGGCGTGCTCGTCGAGGCCCCGCCCAGCGCCGCCGAACTCGTCTACACCCACTCCGAGCGGGGGTTCGCACTCATCAGCCAGCGCACCGAGCGCGTGCAGCGCATGTACTTCCAGTGCGACCCGGACGAGGACCCGCGGGCATGGCCGGACGACCGGATATGGACCGAGCTCCAGACGCGGGTGCGCGGCACGGACGGCTTCACCCTCAAGGAGGGGCCGGTCACGAGCCGTTCGGTCCTGCGGTTCCGCAGCCTGGTGTGCGAGCCCATGCGCTACGGCAGCATGCTGCTGGCCGGAGACGCCGCGCACACCGTCCCGCCCACCGGCGCCAAGGGCCTCAACCTCGCCCTGGCCGATGCGCGGGTACTGGCGGAGGTGGTGCGCAACGCCGTCGGCAAACGCGACCGCACGCTCCTCGACGAGTACGGCCCCCGCGCGCTGCGGCGCGTCTGGCGGGCCCAGCACTTCTCCTACTGGATGACCTCGATGCTCCACCGCGTGCCCGGCTCGGCCGACTTCGACATCCGCCGCCAGCTCGGCGAGCTGGCCTCGGTGGTGGACTCCACCGCCGGGTCGGCCTTCCTCGCCGAGGCCTATACGGGGTGGCCCGATCCGGCGGGGCCCGTGGAGCGCGCATGACCGGGACCGCCCGGCCCCGGGAGCCGGCGCGACGGCCTGCGCGGGCGCCGCTGGCGTCCCGGCTGCCCCACGAACCGCCGGATTCCACGCGACACAACCGCCACCCCATTTGTCCCATTGCGAGCTCCTGCGCGGCGGGGGATCATCCCGTACATGAGTGATCACTCTTGGTATCCGGGTGGCCGGTCCGGCCGATTACCGCGCACGGCGGCCCGCCCGCCGTTGGCCGGCCCCCCGGCTGGTGGCTGCCGCGGCACAGTCACCGCACCGACACGAACCGTTCCGTACCACGACCAGGCGGTGCGCGCCGCAAGCGGCCGGCGCACCGCCCGCCCCGGACGCAGGGGGGCGTGCCGGAGGTGACACGACCCACAGGGAGCGACGGCCAGTTGCTGCAGTGGTACAGGAGGAAGGCCGGACTCTCCTTACCGCGGCTGGCGGAACTGGCGCACTACGACAAGGGCTACCTCTCCAAGGTGGAGAACGGCAGAAAGCCGATGAGCGTCGAGCTGGCGCAGGCCTGCGACGAAGTGCTGGGCGCCGGAGGAGAGTTGACCGAGCGGGCCCTGGCGGCCGCGGGCAGGGCCCGGCCGGGCGGACGGCCGCCGCTGGCCCAGCTCCCCGCCGCCCCATGGGGCTTGTTCGGCCAGGACGACGCCCAGGCCCGGCTGGAGCGGCTGCTGGTGGGCGGGGCCGGTGCCCCGGGCAGGGTGCCCATGGTGTGCGTCGACGGGCTGCCCGGCGTCGGCAAGACGGCCCTGGCCCTGCGGTGCGCCCACGCCGCGGCGCACCGTTTCGCCGACGGGACGCTGTTCGTGAACCTGCACGGTGACGGCCGCGCGGACGGCCCGCTGGACCCCGGGCGCGTCCTGTGCGGATTTCTCAGGGCGCTCGGTGTCCGCTCGGACCGCATCCCCGACGACGAACAGGAACGGGCCGCGATGTACCGGTCCTTGCTGTCGGGCCGGTCCATTCTGGTGGTGCTGGACAACGCCGCGACATCCGCGCAGGTGCAGCCGCTGCTGCCCGGGTCCGACGGCTGCGCGGTGCTGGTGACCAGCCGCTGGCACCTGGCCAGAATGCAGATCTCGCCCGATCCGGCGATGCGCCTGACACTCGGCCCGCTGGCCCCCGAAGACGCGGTGGACCTGCTCCGGTCCGTGATCGGCGCCCGCCGGGCCGGCGCGGAGCCGGCGGCACTGGCCCGTGTGGCCCTGCGGTGCGGCTACCTCCCGCTCGCGCTGCGGACCGCCGCGGTGTGGATGGCCGCGCACCCCCGCGTGAGCATCGCCGACTTCGACCGCCACCTCGAGGCGGACAACAGCTTTCTGGACCTCCTCGACACCGATGACGACGACATGCACGTCATCTTCCGCGGAATCCCGTCGCCGCCCCGGTGGCCCCCGTCGCAGTCACAGCTACGCCTGGAACCGCTCAGCTGTTCCGGCTGCCGGGAACTGCAGGCGAGGCGTGGCAGAGCGCGGCACGCGGTCCAGGTGGGCGCATACGACGGGTCCGAAGTCATCGGAGGGCTCGCCGCTTCCACCCCCGGCGGCCCCTCCGGGGGCGCCCTGCCGGGCCCCCGTCCGCCCGTTGCCCACGGTGATCCCTCGGCAGCCGTCCGGTGCGGCCATGCGCCGACGGCCGGCCACCAAGCGGAGAAACACGCCATGAACGGGTGACATCCGGGGCCGGCCACCGGGGAGAGGGGGCAGGGACGCCGGGCCGCTGCCCCCGACCGGCGGGTGCGCTGTGTGCCGTACGGGCCCTCAAAGGCCCGTTTGCCGCCCCGCCCCGCCCCGCCCCGGGGCCGGTGGGCGAGGCAGCGGCGGGAGGACCGGGTTCAGGGTGGCGGGAGAGACGTGGGACGGGCGGGGGCCCTGCCGGGGAGGCGAACGGGTGTCATCCGGGACGGGGACGGCGGGGGAGCGGTGGCCGGAGGCCGCGCCGCAAGGGACGTGTCCGGAACCGGCCGAGAAGGCCCCCCATCCGCAGGGCAGCCGGAGGCGGGGCCTTGCGCGCCGGCCGGCCGCGACCGGAGCACCCCGCTCGGCCGCCGCCTTCATGACGATTCTCGAAGGCCGGTGGAGAACGCCTCAAGGCGCCACCCGGCCGGCGTCCCGACGCGTCGCTATGGGAGGCGAGCTGTCAGCCGGTGGCGGCAACGCACAACGGACACTCTCGGCCGGAGGGGTGATGAGGAACTCGCAGAAGACGAAGTGGTGGGCGCTCGTCGGCATCATCGTCAGCATTCTCGTGCTCGGCCTCGACCCGGCAGAACTGAACGTCGCACTGCCGACGACGGCAGCGGACATCGGTGCGAGCACAGGCGAGCTCCAGTGGATCGTCGACTCGTACACGGTCGCCTTCGCCGCGTGCATGCTGCCCGCGGGGCTGCTCGGCGATCGCTTCGGCCGACGCAGGCTGCTGGTCACAGGGTTGGGAATCTTCCTGGCCGGCAGTGTCCTGGGCGTGTTCGCCGGCACCCCGGGCATGGTCATCGCGGCCCCTTGTGCTGCGTGAGCGGCGGGCCGAGCACCCGATGCTCGACATGAGCCTCCTCGGCAACCGCTCCTTCGCGTGGAACACGCTGGTGGCCGTTGTCGCGACCCTCGTCGTCACCGGCCTGCTGTTCGTGGTGCCGCAGTACCTGCAGACGGTGCGGGGCAACGACCCGTTCGGCACCGGGCTGCGGCTCGCCCCGATGATGACGGGACTGCTGGTCGTCGCGAGGACGGGACCGAAACTGATGGAGAGGTTCGGCAACCGGACCGTGGCCAGCCTGGGCATGGTGCTGTTCGCCGGCGCCATGCTGCTCGGCACCAGGACCGAGGTCTCCGACGGCTACCGCTACCGGCTGCAGATACCCCCCGACTCCGTCGACGTTCACCAGTACGAGCAACTGATCACCCAGGGCCGCACCGCTTTCGAGGACGGAGACGACCACAAGGCCGCCGACCACTTCCGGCGGGCCCTTGACCTGTGGCGCGGACCCGCGCTTGTCGACGTCCGCGTCGGGCCCGTCCTGGAGATCGAGGTGCTGCGCCTGGAGGAGAGCCGCCTTGGCACCGTCGAACGGCGTATCGACGCCGATCTGCGGCTCGGCCGGCACTTCGAGCTCATCTCCGAACTCACCGAACTGACCGCACGCCACCCTCAGCACGAGGGGCTGCACTCGCAGGCCATGGTCGCCCTGTACCGCTCGGGCCGGCAGGCCGCCGCCCTGGAGGTCTACCGCAGGCTGCGCGCGCCTGATAGAGGGGCTGGGCGTCGACCCCTCACCGCAAGTGCAGCGCCTGCACCAGGCCATTCTCTGCGTCGACCCCCAACTCGACGTCAACGCCGGCTCGCGGCGCACTTCCACCTTCAACCTCTTCGCGGCCTGACACCCCCGTGACGCCCGGAGGGCTTGCTGGTGTGCGGGGTGCCGGCTGGTCCGGGTGCAACAGGTTTGCCGCGAGGCGGAACTGGCGGTTCGACCGGGGTGGTCGGGGTGTGCGAGCTGGGGCTATGTGTTCCGTACGACGGCTTCCACCTCGGCCACCAGCGCGCCCTCAAGGCCGCCGGCAACCTCTCCGCGGCGCGCGCCGCCGCGCTGGCCACCTGCAACATGCCCTGGGCACCCCCAAAGGAGGCCGGCGTGCGTGTCCCGGACATCCGGATCGGCGAGACCCACCAGGTCAAGGTCCCGCAGCGGATCCCGCCCGCCCTGCGCGGCGTCCCGCGCACCCCGGGCGAGCTCCTCGCCCACATGCGCCTGCACGCGCACGCAGGGGACCGCTTCGAGCTCACCGTCACCAACGTTCATCCCGAGAATGCCACCGTCGACGGCGACGAGACCACCACGACCAACCGCACCACCGTGCCGCTCACGCCCGAGCAGGCCGAGCGCCCCGGCCTCCCCGCCGGCCCCACGTACGGGATCGGCGGCGTCGTCACCGACACCGGCGGCAACGACGCCGCGTTCACCGTCGCCTACGCCGGCCTACCCGCCCCTTGGCCGGGCCCGTCCCCATCGCCCCCATCGCCGCCCGCTTCCCCCTCGCGGGCGTACGGCTGCTGGCGGCAGCGCCCGTGCCGCTCGGTCTTCTCCGGGTGAGCGCAGACGACGCCGGTGTGGAACCGGGGGCAAGGTTCGCTCTTCGAGGCGGCTGCGGCACTCCAGCAGGTGGAGCACGGCGCCTTCGCTCCGCGGGAAGGAGTGCGGCGCGCCCGTGCGTGTCCGTAGGCGGGTTGCCGGCGGGGACGGCACGCCCGTCCGCCTCTCGGCCCCCCGCTGCACCGCCGACGTTGTGGAAGCCGCGCCGGCTCCGGCCCAGCCGGTGAGCACCCGGTCATGAGCAGCCGGCCGGCACCGGGCGGACCTGCTGTGGGCACGCCGGCCGTCGCGCGCCCGGCGGCGCGTTCGCGATCGGCCTGCCGCCGTCGGTCCTTCGTCAGTCCCGCTCGGCGAGCACGGCGGCGAAGACTTCGGCGAGGGCCGCGGCCGGCTCTGTCGCGGCGGACCGGCTGCGCCAGGCGACGAACCCGTCCGGACGGACGAGCACCGCGCCGCGCGGGCCGATACCGTGCGCCTCCTCACCGTTCTCCACGTCGATGTCCGTGCCGAGGACGTACGACCGGACGTCGACGCCCCTTTCCGCGCTCAGGTCCCGCGCGGCCTTGGACCACCCCCGGTCCTCGCGGCCGGCCAGGAGGACGAAGGCATCGCCGTACAGGTCGAGGGTGGAACCGCCGTCCGCGGTCGGGCGGTGCGGCGCCCGGGTGCCGGGTTGCGCCCGCAGTTCGACGGCGGGGAGCGGGGTGGTCTCATGGTTGCCGGGGACTGCCGCCGAGGCGTACCGGAACCCCATCGTCACCGCGGAGTGGTCGAGCATCTCCACCTGCGTGCCGCCGGCCATCCGGTCGCCGAACCGGGCGAACGCCTGCCGCATGGCGAGTTCGCCGTAGGGGCGCCGCTCGGTGTCGTACGTGTCGAGCAGCCCGGGGCCGGCCCGTCCGGTGAGGACGGCGGCGAGTTTCCACGCCAGGTTGTGGGTGTCCTGCACTCCGGTGCTCCCGCCGAAGCCGCCGGTGGGCGGCTGGATGCGCGCGGCGTCCCCGGCCAGGAACACCCGGCCCAAGCGGTACGACCGCGCGACCCGGGCGCCGATCGGGAAACCGAGCACGGTGATGTCGGTGCCCGGGATCTGGGGCCGCAGCGACACCTCGACGTCCTCCAGGCCCGATGCGGCCCGCACCATGTCCGCGACGCGCTCGGTGGTGAAGTCCGCCACCGACTCGCGCCGCGGGTCGTACCCGGTGCCGAACAACCATCGTGACCCCGCGTCGCCGTGCGGCATCATCGTGCTGAACGGGCGCGGTTTCTGCAGGTACGCGAGGCCGATCCGGCGGCCGCGCACGGCCGCCGAGAGATCCGCGTCCACGAGCGCGGAGATGGTGTGGAACAGCACTCCCGGTCCGTCGGCCCCGATCCCCAGCCATGCGCGGATCCGGCTCTTCGACCCGTCGGCCGCGATGGCGTAGTCCGCGCGGATCGCTCCCTCGTCGCCGCTCGCGCGGTCCCGGACCGCCACCGTGACGCCGTCGTCGTCCTGGCCGAGGGCGGTCACCTCGGTGAAGTGCCGGATGACGGCGCCGAGTTCGCGGGCACGGTCGCGCAGCAGGCGCTCCAGCCGGTCCTGGTCGATCCCCGTATAGGCCGAGGTGCTGTAGGCGCGGGGCTCGACGAATTCCGCCGGGGTGGCCTCCTGGACCGGTGCGTACTCGTCCGCGAGCGTGTCCGCCCGTACCAGCACGAAGTCGTCGTCCCCGCCGCTGAAGCTCTCCTCGCGGATCGACGGACCGAGCCCGGCCTGACTCAGGACCTCGACGGTCCGCGGGGTGATGCCGCGCAGCCTCGGGTGGGAGAGCAGGCCGGGGTGGCGCTCCACCACCGTGACCCGGATGCCCCGATGGGCGAGGAAGACGGCGGCGCTCAGCCCGGTGAGGGCGCCCCCGATGACAGCCACCTGAGTCCTGTGCTGATGCATGACAACAGAATCAATCATCCAGATGAACGAGTCAACCAGTTGGATGATCAAGTTGTGCGGATGGCAGAATCCCGGCCATGACCAGCAAGAAGAGCGACACCAACGCACGACGGGCAACGCGGCGCGCGCCGGCGGCGCACGAGCGGCAGCGCGACCCGGAGCGCACCAAGGCGGCCATCCTCGACGCCGCGACCGAGGTCTTCTCCGCCAAGGGCTTCGCCGGCGCCCGGGTGTCCGAGATCGCCGCACGCGCCGGCGTGAACCAGCAGCTCATCTCGTACTACTTCGACGGCAAGGAGGGCCTGTACCGGGAGATCGGCCGGCGCTGGCGGGCCTACGAGGCCGAGGAGATCCCCGACGACACGGACCACACCGAGATGATCAAGCGCTATGTGCGGGCCAGCACCGACCCCCGTCTCGGCGGGCGCCTCCTGGCCTGGGACGGACTCGCCGACACCGGCGAGGACGACGAGCACACGACCGAACGCAACGCCCGGCTGCAACACGAGGTGGAACTGATCCGCGCGCGCCAGCGGGCCGGCGAGCTCGACGACAGGTTCGACCCGGCCGCGCTGCTGCTCATCGAGATGAGCGCAGCCAACGCGCTCGCCGTCTACCCCCAGCTCGCCCGCGGCCTGTTCGGCGCGGACGGAAGCTCACCCGAACTGGTCGAGCACTACGCCGGGCAGCTCGCCCAGCTGATCGGCTGCCTGACCCGCGACGGCTCGGCCCACTCGGACTGAACGCCGGGCCGTCCGTGCGGACACCGCCAGGGGAACACCGGCTGCCGGCAAGCCAACGCGGCCGGAGCCCCGTTGGCAGCCCAGGGCATTGATCACCAAGTCGCTGCCGCAACACCCTTGCACAGGGCCACGAGCCCCGGCCCGCCCGCCCGCGGTGAGCCGCTCATCGCGTCCGCCGGTGCCTGCCCCGGCCTGGCCGATCCAGCCGCACAGAGCCTCGGCACGCACTCCGAGACCGGCAGCGAGCTTCTTGCCCCACGGCTTCGGATCCGTAGCGCGATCCCCCCGAACCGCAGGCTCACACCGAACAACTGCTGCGCCGCCGGGCCCAATACCCCGACCACGACCAGCCGGGCCGCGGCCGGACCGTCGCTACCCCGAACCGGTCGGCGGCCCGCCGGGCGGCCTGCTGCTCGACACCACCGGCTCGACGCAGGACGAGGCCGGCACCGGCGTCGCCCTCGCCACCGAGCCGGGGCAGTTCGGCCAGGCGGCCGAGCGATGTACGACCCGCGCCGCGGTCACTCGGCTCGCTTCCACGGGCTCCGGAGAATCAGCCATGACTTCCCGGGCCCGCCCCTGTGAAGTCACCCGATCCCACGACCCCACGACCCCACGTTACGCGTCTCAGTGGCGGCCGCAGTGCGTACGCTGCGAGCGTCTGACCGTTGTTCGAGGAGGAGCTGACCGGATGACCGACAGCCTTTCTGCGCCCGGCCCGCGCCGGGACATGGCGATGCACAACGACTGGTGGGCTTCAGGCTGGGACCACGTCCTGCCCCGCCAGGGGCTCCCGCTGACGATGCTGATCGGGACCGCGAGCCTGTCCGGTTTCACCGGCTCCCTGGACGATCTCCTGCAGGAGACCTTCGGCGGGTACTGGGACATGATCGGCGGCGACCTCGACGGCACGCTCACGTTCTCGTGGCCCGACGAGGAATGGGACTACGAGGACGCCCCGGAGGGACGTGAAGCATCCGAGGCAAACCGCTGGGAGCAGTTCGGCGCCATGCTCACGGCCGCCGGCTACCCCGTGCCCACGACCGTGCGGGACCTGTCCGAGCTCTACCTGACGTGGGGCCTGGCATCCCGCGAAGAGACACCGGACGGCACCCGATGGTCCATGCCCGCCGCACTGCCGCTGCCCGACGACGTGCTGCCTCTGGACGCCGACCTCACCAAACGACTCGACGGGATCCGCCGGACGATGCGCACAGAACCACTCGTCAACACGCTCATCAAGCACCTGGCCAACGACCTGGGCGAGCCGCAGGAGGTGCTCACCTCACTGGACCGCCTCGCGTCTGCCACCGGCCAGGACGCCGACGACGTCCGCATCGCCCTGGCGGAGCTCGTCGAGGCCGGTGACGCCCAGGTACAGCGAGGACAGGAACGGGCCGACACAGAACGACTGGAGGCGCATCAACGCTTCCGACTGGTCATGGACTGGGACCACTTCCACGAGACCCGGATGCACCTGAGCACGACGCGTGACTGAGACCGTCACCGACGCGGCCGGCACCCCGGACGACACCCCCAGCAGAGCCTGCCCGAGAGCGGTCTGACCAAGCGCCCCCGGGACAGGGACGGCACCCTCAACGACAGCGTGTTTCGACCTCAACGAGCCAGGCGCTCGGATGCGGAGCGCAACGAACCCCAACTGTCGAGTCTTATGCTGTTGCCCGGGTAAGTTCTCCATTGAGATGTCTGGAAGCGGTACTCGAACCTGGCCTGATTCACTCCTCATCGAGGGACACCAGGTGAGGCGTCGGGTGAGAAGCATGTGGTGGGGACGCTGGCCCACGTCGATCACACGATCGAGCGGTTGCCGCGCCTGACGCACGATTACACCGAGCACGGGACAATCACGTTCGCAAGTGAGCAAGGGCGACCGTGTGGACATCGTGTTCCAGGAGGTCGCCCCGCTCCCACAGGCGATCCCCGGCTCGTGGCCGACGCCCTCACCCGGCTGCGGCCGCGTTGGAACACACCCTGTACGCGGAGGTCGAGGCCGCTCTCGGGCGGCCCCTGACCGAAGAAGAGGCGAAGGGCGTGGAGATGCCGGCCGCGTGTGACGCCGCCGCCCTCGCCCAGTGGTTCGGCAACCGCAGGCGACGGCAGCTTCCGCCGCTGAACGCCGGCACGCCGCTCGCGCAGAGCATCGAGCGGCTGCAGCCATTCCAGCGCCGCAGCCCCGACGAGCATCCGCTGCGGCTCCTCGCCGTCTACACCAACGTGGCCAAGCACCGCGCTCCCGCTCCCGCTGTCGCGGCGACCCGGCTCGGCGCCGTGCACCCCGACGATCCGCACAGCGACTTGGCCGTCGCCCTTCCTCTCAGACACGGGCCCCAGCCGGGTGACGGACTGCCCTTGCGGGAAGGCGACGTCCTCGCCAGCGCCCCGCGCGGCGCCCGCATCCCCTTCTCCGTGTGGCCGACCGTGTCCCTTCAGCACCCCCACACCGGTATGTGAGCCATCGCCGCCAACGAACTGGAGTTCCTCGAGGATTGGGTGCGCACCGTGGCCATCCCCGTTCTGGTCTCTCCGGATATCCGGCCGGATCGGTGGTCTCGGTGTGGGAAGGGATGAGGCCGCTGGTGGAGGCGGAGCGGGCCAAGCGGGCGGGAAACGCCATGCCGGATCAGAACCGCTGGCAGGAGTACTTCGAGAACCTCTACCACCTGGTGCGGGAGACACCCGCGGACCAGGCCCGTGCGCGGACCGAGCCGTGGAGGCTTCCGCGCCCGTGAAGCCCGGCACGGTGCTGCTTCGGCCGGGAGCATCCGGCCCGGCGCGACCGGCACTGTCCGCCCGGGGAACACCGGGGACCAACTCCGGCCGAGGCGCCGGCGGACCGGCGCCGCCGCGGCGCTACGGAGGAGGACGGCTTCGGACGCGGTACTGCTCTGCGGCCGCCACCGTCCCGGCGGGCGTGCTGGTCGCCGCCCGCAGAATGCTGAAAGCCTCCGTTCCGCACATGCGGCCTGAACGGACCACCGCGGTCAGGCCGTTCCTGGACGCAGCAGTTCCGACATGCGGTTGAGGGCTTCGGCGGTCCGGGCCTCCTGTTCCTCTTTCGTCAGTCTGACGAAGGCCATCTCGGACGCGCACCGCTCACGCAGGTCGTCCCGGTCGAACCAGCGAAGCGGGTGCCGGGGGTCGCCGGGGTCGTAGACGCCCTGCCCGTACACCTCCATGAGGGTCAGGTCGTAGCGCCGGTGGCCATGGCTTTCGTCCGGCGGGAGGAGGCCGCCCACCATGCGGTTCATCCAGTCCTCCCGGATCGCGTGCTTGTCGTCGGGTTCACCGGCGTCGGGGTCGTAGCCGAACACGTCTTCCGCGGCCCGGAGGCCGGGGAACATGTCGAGGACGTCGCTGATCTGGGGCGGGTCGGTGTTCTTGATGACGATCCACAGGGCGTACTCGTCGGCGAGGCACTGCGGACGCGGGACGCGCCCTTCGCCCAGTTCGCCGCCGATGCGCATGATGCGCTCGCCCATGCGCACCAGCCAGTGGTTGTTGACCTGGGTGAGAGCCAGTTCGGGCAGGTCGCACAGCAGGCCGACGTCGCGGATCGTGGCCTCGCCCTTCAGGTAGGCGGCGAACTCGTAGCTGAACGAGGTGTCCAGGTGCAGCCTGCCGTCCCGGGTGGGAGCGAAATCGGAGAAGTCGACCGTGTTGGCCAGGGCCATGGCGTCTGCCGGGGTGAGCGGATCACCGGTGAAAGACCTGTTGAACAACTGCACGACACCGCTGACCTGCTGATCGGTCCCGGCATGCTCTTCGGCGTCCGCAACGCCCTCGGTGCCGGCCAGTTGCTTCAGCGCCGTGACGCTGAGCTTCAGAGCCCGGGCCAGTCCCTGCAGGTTGTCCGCCCGGAACCCGTCCAGCGCGCCGGAGCCGCCCGCGTTGTTCTCGAAGCGCCGCCACGTTGCCAGAGACACATCAGCGCGCCGGGCTGCCTCCTGCTGAGTGAGGTTCAGCTCTGCACGGCGCCTCTTCACCGCGTTGTCCGCCGACTTCTTGGCCATGCGTGCCCCTTCAGGTGTCCGACCGACCCTCCCTATCGATATTAGCACTCATTGAGTACTCATTTAGTGTCGGGGGGATGCTATTTCCTCCGGCGCGATGCGTCTTTCCTGGCGGGTCGATTCAACCCGCAGCGCGGGGATGCGTGAAAAGGCGGCCGCAGGGAAGCCTTCGGGGCTCCCGGGCCAGGGAAGACCGGCTCCCGGCGCCACCCGCCGCCGTTGACCGCGCGGGCTGCCACGGCGGACCGCCCTGCACTGCCCTCCCGGCTTCGGCCGGAGCGCCTGCCCCTCGAACCGCCCGCGGAACCGTCCGCTCGGCGGCAGAACACCGCGTGCGAGAGTGCAGGAGCGAACAGATCTGGCCCGCCCCCGCAACACCCCCCCGTCCACCCCGAGACCACCGGCCCGACCGTCATGCCCGCGCCCGGTACGCCGCCTCCAGGGCCCTGCCCGCCGAGGACCTCACCGCAGTCGCCCCGTTCACCGTTGGACCGGCTCCGGGAGACGGCCGAGCCTCTCCCGGACGTCCTGGACAAAGAGGTTCTCCGGCTGGCCTGCCGGCCGTCGGTCATGTCATCGGCGGGTCCGGAGACTGCGGGTCGGCGGAGCGGCGGACCACGAGCCTGACTGTCCGAGCCGTGGTGCAGGATGAAGGCACGGCGCTCCACGGCTTCGCGGGCAGCCGTACCAAGGTCTGCCGCATCGCATGGGGGCGTTCGTGTTCCAGGGTCATCATCACCGTCACGACGACATCTACCTGGTGATGTCCGCACTGGGGGACGATCCCCAGTGTCTGCCGGTCCTGATCGCTTTGGGGGAGGAACTGCGCAGGGACGTGGCCTTGTCTCTGCGGGAGGTCATCGCGACCGGAGCGTGGCAGGACGATGTGAGGGTCCGCAGATCCGCGGCCCACTGGCGTGAGGAACCCCGTTTCCGGGTCTTCCTCGACGACGGGCTCGAAACGCGCCGCGACCGCGGCCCCAAGCGCGAGCACCTGAATGCTGCTCTGCTGACGTTTCCCGAGACCCGCTCCGCCCTGTACCGGGTGAGTGCGGCGGAGTGCCCGCAGCACTGTCGTACGAGGACCGCTGTCTTCGCCGAGGACCGGCATGCGGATGACTACCGGGAGGCACTGCTCGGCTGGTACGCCGCCATCCAGCACGCGCATACCTGCGTCGTGAGGGCGGTGCGCTGGTTCGTGGAGGCCCAGCCGTCCGACCCCCGCCGGCCCGAGGCATTCACCGACTGGATGACCGGAACCCGGCGCCGACACCGAAGCAGGGCCGTCCAGGAGACGGAGCCGGCCGCCCAGCGCGCCGTGCGGGAACTGATGCTGATGATGCACGCCTGGAGCCCGCACACCTTCGAAGCCATCGACGTGGCCTTCCGGAAGGCGGAGGGAGAAGACGCGCTCCACGCCTGGGGCGGCAGCTTCGAGCCCGCCGGCCGGCCTGAAGCCCAAGAGGCCGCGGACGCACTCGCGAGTGTCCTCTCCCCGCAGGAACGCCGGCAGGTCCGGGACGTCATTGCCGGGATCGAGACTGACGGCGAGTACCGCGACAGCAGCCTCGCGAACGACCACACGCCGGCCTGCACCAGCGACCTGCACTCCACCTACGCCACCGCCGACTCAGGCGAGCGCCAGGACTGCGCCACGGCCCGGGGCCGCGTCTACGAGGAGATCTCCCGGCCCTGGAACGAGGACGCCGACCACGAGGCCGACGCCGCCCGGCTGGCCCGGTTCCTGCTCGGACCCAGTACCGCCCGAACCCAGGCCGTCCTCGCCACAGCCCGCGCCGGCGTCGCGCGGGACACCGCCGAGACGGCGCCACAGATCTGGCACGACAACGCCGAATCCCTCCGGGAAGCCCGCGAGGCCGCAGGACTCGACCTCCATGACGCCGCCGGCCACCTGGACATCAAACCCGCCACACTCCAGCGCTTCGAACAGGCAACCGGCAAGCTCCCCGGACGGCCGGTCTCTCTCGGCTACCTCCAACTCCTCACCCTGTCCTGCGCCCAAGCGGGCCATACCCCTCCCGCCTGCATACCGCAGCCCGTCTCCCAGCCGGTGATCTCCCTGCCAACCACCTTGTAGAGCGCCATCACGCACACCTCCGCCGCCGCTCCATCATGTGAGGAGTCCCCGTGTTCGAACAACAACATCACCGGCCCTGCGGCCGCCCCACCAAGTCCGGCAACCCCTGCCGTGCACAGTTCTCCGGTCCGGGCTTCGCCTGCAAACTCCACACCACCGACCACGAAAAAGCCCTCGTGGAGGCCTATGAGCAGGGCCTTCAGACCGGCCGGGCGCAGGAAAGGGAGCGGAGACAGCGGGCCGAGACCGCGCAGGTCGAACACCTTGAGCACCAGATACGGACCCTGCGGGAAGAACTCGACGCCAAGAACCGCCGCTTCGAAGTCGACGGCCACCAGGCCGTCACCGTCGACGGCTACGGATACCGCTGGAACGGCCCCGGCACGCTCGAGGTCGGCGACCGTGTGCTCCTGCCCGAGAACTACGTCAGCGCCCTGCGCCACGGCCCGGGCCCCTTCCCCGGGACTGTGACCGAACTGGGTACCACCTACACCGGGACCCTCAGCACGATCATCTCCCGGACCCCTGCCACCCCGCGGCAGACCGGCTGACACCACACGCCCACGCCAACCGGTACCCGACGACCAGCGGAGGTTTTCCGTGAAACGCGAGGACGCCGTCGGCAAGACCACGGTGATCGCAGACGGCGGCTACCGCGGCACCGGCCTGGTCATCCCGCACCGCCGCGAACGCGGCCAGGCCGAACTCCAGGACTGGAAAGAAGAGCACAACCGTTCGCACCGCAAAGGTCCGCGCCCGCGTCGAGCACGCCTTCGCCCGCATGAAGACCTGGAAGATCCTCCGCGACTGCCGCCTGAAAGGCGACGGCGTCCACCACGCCAGCTCGGCATCGCCCGCCTCCACAACCTCACCCTCGCTGGATGACCGGGAATCAACACTGGTCAGCCGTCACGCCGTAGATCATTTACGGGACAGGACTAATAGGGCTTGCAGGGAATCAAGGTGTTGCTTCCCGTTCTGGAGCTCGTTGGTGTGGTATGCGTATCCCGGACGAGACTCGTAGCCAACTCTCAGTGAAGTTTGCGGTGTTGTTCCCGCATCTCGACGAGCGGCAGCGTCGGTTGCTGCTGGCTGCCGAGGCCCGTGTCCTGGGGCACGGCGGCGTCCGGGCCGTCGCACTGGCGGCCGCGGTGAGTGAAACGACGGTCCGCAAGGGCGTGCTCGAGCTGGAGGCCGGTGAGGAGCCCCTGGGCCGGGTGCGGCGTCCGGGCGGGGGCCGCAAGCGAGTCGTGGAACTCGATCCGGGACTGCGGCCGGCTCTCTTGGCGCTGGTCGAGCCGGACGAGCGGGGTGATCCGATGTCGCCGCTGCGGTGGACGGTGAAATCGACCCGCGCACTTGCGAGGGCGCTGACCCGGGCCGGCCACCGGGTCAGCGCGGACACCGTCGCCGATCTGCTGCGGGAGGAAGGCTTCAGCCTCCAGGCCAACGCCAAGACGCTCGAGGGCGGCCGGCATGTGGACCGGGACGCACAGTTCCGCTACCTCAACGAGCAGGCCCGCATGCACCGGGACGCCGGCGAGCCGGTCATCAGCGTGGACACCAAGAAGAAGGAGCTCGTCGGCGAGTTCAGGAACGACGGCCGCCAGTGGCGCCCGGCCGGTGATCCGGTGCCGGTGAACATGCACAACTTCGCCGACCCGAAGCTGGGCAAGGCCATCCCCTACGGGATCTACGATCTTGCGGCGAACACCGGCTGGGTCAGCGTCGGCACCGATCACGACACCGCCGCGTTCGCGGTGGAATCGATCCGCCGCTGGTGGAACGGTCAGGGACAGGCCGCCTACCCGCAGGCGACACGGCTGCTGATCACCGCCGACGCGGGCGGCTCCAACGGCTACCGCACCCGGGCCTGGAAACTCGAACTCGCCCGGCTCGCCGCCGAGACGGGCCTGACGATCACCGTCTGTCACTTGCCGCCGGGCACATCGAAGTGGAACAAGATCGAACACCGCCTCTTTTCCCACATCACCATGAACTGGCGGGGCCGCCCGCTGACCAGCCACGAAGTCATCGTCCAGTCCATCTCCGCAACGACCACCCGCACCGGACTGCGCGTCCATGCCGAACTCGACAACAACGTCTACCCGACCGGAGTACAGATCAGGGACGCGGAGATGGCGGCTCTGCCGCTGACCCGGCATGCCTTCCACGGCGACTGGAACTACACCCTGCATCCCCAGCAGGCCCCGGCCGTCCCTGCGGCCGGGGTCCCGCAGACACCAGCGCTGGAGTGGGACGAGTCCCTGCTGTCCGACCCCGCACTGACCGGCATGTCTCCGCAGCAACTGACCGACCTCACGCAGGCACTGACCCCGGACAAGGATGACCGGCGCGGCCGCCCGCCCCGGCTCGACTTCCCCGATCAGGTCCTGGTCACCGTGCTCCACCTGCACCTGGCCCTGGCAGCGGAACCCCTCGCCGTACTCTTCGGCAGCAGCCGCACAGCCGTGCACCGCACGCTCCTGAAGATCAGGAAACTCCTCAAGGCCCACGGAGTCGTCATCCAACCGGTGACCACCCCACCGGCTGCCCTCGTGCCCCTCCAGGCTCGGGTCCTCTCCCAGAGCAGCGATCCCGAAGGGAAGACCAACGCAACGTGTTAATGATCTGCAAGCCCTAAGGGTTCCCTCACCCACCTGTCCTTGCGTGAACGATTGTTAACGTGCTAAACAATCCTCCAGAGATCGAATAGCTCAAGGCCCTGGGATGCCGGATTAGGTACCCATACCTGATGCGCCTCGAGTCTCGCTTGAGTACTCCTGGACGGCACACGAAAAGAATTGGGCACCACGAGCAGAATCCCTCGCCCGGGGAATCCCGAAGGCCCTACCTGAAAGGAAACGCATGTCGAAGAATCCCCAGAAGGATTCACCACCCGGGGAGTTACCGGACGCGCTGCACGTCCTCCGCACCCGCAGCGTCGTCCGCAACTACGCACCCGAGCCGGTCGACGACTCCGTGATCGACCAACTGCTCGACGCCATGCTCGCGGCCCCCTCCGCCTCCAACAAGCAGGCCTGGTCCTTCGTCGTCGTACGTGATCCGGCGGCCGTGCGGCGGCTGCGGGCCTTCTCCCCCGGCATCATCGGGATCCCCGCGTTCTGCGTCCTGGCCTGCGTCGACCAGAGCCTGACGAAGCATCACTCTCCGGCGGCCGCGGAGAACATCCACGCCACCAGCAAGCTCTGTGTGGCCATGGCGGTGGAGAACCTGCTCCTCGCCGCGCACGCCGTCGGCCTGGGCGGATGTCCCGTGCACAGCTTCCGCAAGGACGCGGTCGGCGCGCTGCTCGGCCTTCCCGAGCACATCGAGCCGGTGCTGATCGTACCGATCGGCCGGCCCGCGAGCCCGCCCGCCCCGTCCGAACGCCGCGACAAGAAGGAGGTTGTCAGCCATGAAGTCTGGGGAAACCACTCCGCCACGACCCCGGCCGTCTGAGGTGCCGAACCGGCCGTCCGCCGCGCCGGACCGGCTGCACGAGGACGTCACCCTCCTTGCCGCGTATCTGCTCAGCAGCGCACGGGGGCTTCTCGACGAGCCGCCCGAGTACGGCGTGTACCGCTGCCTCGACGGCGCCCGACGGGCGCTGGAGACCCTGGACCAGAACGGCGTGAGCACCCCGGAACTCAGCGCCGTTCGCCGCCGCCTGGACGACCAGATGTTCAGTCCGATGGGAGGCGATGAGCTGCTTCCCGGAATCCTTGACGACGTATGCATGCGCCTGGTCGACGCCCTGAAGAATATGAAATCCGCGTGAACCGAAGAGGAATGAGAGATTCCCCGGCATGCTGAATACCGTGCCCCTCGGCGACTCCCACGGCATGCAGTCAGAAGCCCTCGGTGAGGAGTCCGAGCGATTATGGAAGATGGGCGAGCACGCCCTCATAGGGATAAGCACAGGCAACAGCTATTTCAGTCAGCACCGACTCACGGCCCTACTGCAGTGGGCCGCGCACTATTTCAAGATGACGGACGTCGTCTATGTGGACACCCACATCGACGCCATGCAGATCGCGGACGGCCGTGACCCCCGCGAGGCCGCCAAGTCGGTGAAGCGCACGCTCAAGGACGTACGCCGCCGCCTCCACCGGGCGACGGAGAGCCTGGGCCCCGAGATCGCCCGCTTCCGCGTCCGGCCCCTCTCCGAGATCCAGGACACCCCCGAGTACCAGGCCGTACGCGCCTGTGTGGACCAGGCCGTCCAGTACGACGAGCCCTTCGCCTCGGTCTGCCGGGACATGGTGCGCGCCGTCGTCGCGAACCGCCCGGACGGCGAGGGGATCTCCGACGTGCACCTTGAGGCAGGCATGAAGTACGTCATGGCCGAGGCGCCGCTGTTCGTGGACTCCCCCGGCGTCTTCGGCGTCGCGACCTCGGTGCTCTGCTACCACATGCTCACCCCGGTCACCGTGCACTTCGCCGGTGGGGGCGCGGGGTACCAGGCCGCCACGGGCCAGGGCTACGTGGTCGTCCGGCCCGGTGAAGGCGAGGAACGGGGCGGGCCGGTTGCCGCTTGAGGTGCCGGTAGCGGTCGATGCGGGTGATGATCTGCGCGAGAGCGTCAGTGGCTGTTCGTCATCTCGCTGTCACCGGGATCTGGCTGCTGAGCGGCCGTAGTTCATTCTTGACCTATGGTCATCGGGGTGTGGTGTGTGACAGACCCCGTTCGCATGACCCGCCCGACGATTGAGGCGCTGCGTCTGCTGCTGGCTGCGCCGGCACACGAGCCGCTGTGGGCGGCGAGGATCAGCGAGCAGGCCAACCTGGGCAAGAGCACGGTCTCGCAGATCCTGACCAGGCTCACCGAGCAGCAGTGGGCCGTGCTGCGCCCGGAGGGCCGCGATGCGGAGACGGCGCTGGCCGCACAGGACGTGCGCAACCAGTGCGGCCCTGCGGAGCCGACGGCGGACGCTCCGATAGCACATCAGGGCCCGGCACGCAGCGACGGGCGAGGCCACGGGCTGCACCACCCGATCCGCTGGCCCCGTTCCGAGACGCTGAGCCCGGACGAGTGCGGACGACGCCGTCCTGGAGGCCGTCGCCGATGAGTGGATGACCGCGCTCAGGGAAGCGCTCGGGGCGCTCCAGGCCCTCAACGGGACCCTCACGAGGGAGTTCCTCGCCCGCAGTGCCGTCGGCCCCGCCTGCAGACAGGAGCACCGGGACATCATGAATGACCTCATGGCCGAGGTATGCGAGATCCTGGGCAAAACCCTGCGTGCCCACAACTACTGACACGTGGCCGCCGATCGGTGGTGACATGTGTGACGAATGACCATGCCACTTTCGTGCAGACCATCACACGCCGCTCCGGCTACAAGCCCAGCACATGACAGTGGGTGGGCACCTCGGGGAGAGGTGCCCACCCACTCACCATGCTAGGGGCCAGACCACCCCAAGACTGGTCAAAATCTCCATCCGGTCCGCCGGCAGCGACGCTTGTCGGGTGCGTTGGTTGGAGATCCACGCGCCGAGTTTCACGGCGCGGGGCTCTGCCGCTCTAGCGTCCCTGTCGGGTCCCTGCTCCCTGTTCCCCAATTTTGTACCTGTCCGCGCGTGTGTACCGCTAGGCTTGCCGTTACAACACCGGGGTGCGGGTGCCCCGCTCGCCGGTGTGCTGCGTCTTGCCCACCGGATGAAGGGTGTTGGGGTGTCCGAGGAGACGGTCCCGCAGGAGGATGTGCCGCCGGGCGGGGCAGCGCGGTCGGGTGATCCTGTACCGTCGGCCGAGGTCGCGTCGTCGGCTGGGCCGGTGCCGTCGACGGTGCACGAGGCGCGCGGGATGCTGCCGCAGCTGGTGAAGGCAACCGGCCAGGGCCTGTCCACGCCGTTGACGCGCAAGGGCGATGGCCGGGAGTACCGAGCCCTGCTGGTCTCGCCGCAGGCGGCCGAGGAAGCCGGCGTCGACCTGACAGCCGCCCCCGCCTGGCCGACGGCCGAGGCCCGCAAGAAGCTCGGCGAGCTCGTCCAGGCGGCTGCCGACGGCTCCCCGCAGGTGCTGCGCCGCCACAAGACGGCGGTCGCCGTCCTGATCCCTGACACCGCCGGGACAAGCCCCGCCGCCGTCCCCGGGCCGGCTGCGGCCGGCCTGCCCGCCGCCGAGCCCGCGGCCCCGGCGGTTCCCGTACCGTCCGGCCCGGCCTCGGTGCCTCACATCGCGCCTTCCACCAGCACTCCGAAGGCCTCCGCCGTGCCCGGTACGGCCCCCGCCGAGACCCCGCAACGGCCTGCGCCTGATGCGGCCTCGGCCCAGGCCGGCGCCCCCGCTGTGCCGAGTGCTGTCGAGCCGATCGGGCCCAACCCACCGGCCGACCCCGCCTCCGCTGCCGCCCCCGCGCCTGCTGCTGCGCCCGATGCCGCCTCGTCGGCCGCAGCCGCACCACCAACACCCCGGCGGCGTCTCGCCCCCCTCGCGGAAGTCCTTGCCGCCTTCCCCACCCCCAGCCCGGCCTCCGACGCCACCGACCGCGACGACGCCGCTCCCACCCTCCCGGGCTTGCCCACTGGTCTGACCGCCCTCGATGAGGCCCTGGGCGGTCTGCAGCCGGGCCGATTCCACCTCGTGGCCGGCGCGCCCGGCGCCGGCAGCTCCCTGTTGGCCGTCGCCGCCGCCCGCACCACCGCCCTCACCCACCACCTGCCTGTCCTGTACGCAGCCTCGGGCCTGACCAGCGCCGACGTCCTCGCCCGCACGATCGCCGCGCACACGCCCGTCGACTACCGCCGTCTCCGCGCCGGAACGCTCACCCCCGACGAGCGCCAGGCTGTCGCCGAAACCTCCCAACTCCTCACCAGCGCACCACTGTTCATCGACGACGGCACCGACCTGACCACCGCCGCGATCGCCTCCACCGTCCCCGACGTCCCCGACCTGGCCCTCCTGGTCGTCGACCGCCTCCAAGCCGTCTACGACCCCCGCCTGCCCCTCTCAGGCCCCACCGCCATCGCCGACGCCGTCCAGGCCCTGGCCCACCTGGCCCGCACCCATCACCTGCCGGTCCTGGCCGCCCTCGACACCGACGACCCGGCCCTGCTCCAGTCCCTCGCTGCCGACCTCACCCTCACCCTGACCAGCGACGGCACCCGCGCCCAAAACGGCACCTGCACCGAACTCGCCGTCATCGAACGCGACTTGGGCCCCCTCGCCACCGTCACCCTGACCGCCGACCTCGCCCACGCCCGCCTCACCGACTACACCCCCTTCGACCCCTACGCCGGCGTCCGAGACCTCACCCCAGCCGAACACGATGCCCTCAAACCCTCCACCGACGACCGCCCCACCACCAGCGCCCCCACATCCCCGCCCACGGCCCCTCAGACGGCCCACAACGCCCCTGCGGCTTCTCAGGGTGTATCAGTGCCTGCGGCCGCGCCTGAGCCCGCCCAGGCCCCGCTCAGCGCCTCCCACACCTCCGCTGAGCCCACCGCCCCCGCACCCCCGCCCGCACAGGCCAGCACCGCCGCTTCGGCCCAGGCGGCGCAGACACCGTCGCCGGCCACCGACGCCGGGCTTGTACCGGCAGCCGGCACGACCGCACCACCCACCAGCGCGCCCACTGCTGCGCCGCGCAGCTCGACCTATGCCGGGCGGGACTACAGCTACTTCACCGAGATGATCACCGACGCCGTTGAACGCGCCCTGGAGGAGCACGGTGGCGACACCGAGGCCGCCACCGAGGCATTGGTGAAACAAGCGATTCCGAACGGGATGGCGCTCTTCGAGGCGACTCGCGTCGGCGGGAATTACGAGCACACCGTCTACCCGGAAACCCTCGAATTCCTGAGAAAGAAAACCAAGGACGGCGTGGACGAGATCTGGGAGGGCCGCCACAAATGGGAAAACACCCAACTCACCGAACGCCTCCAAGGCGGCGCCACCGTCTCCGTCACCGCGCTGGACACCAACGCCTCCTACCTGTCCGCGTTCAAGACACACCTGCCCATCGGCGGCCTGCGGCACGACCCTGACGGCGGCTTCGACCCCAAGCGCTCCGGCATCTACCGCCTCCCGGCCCGCCCCACCTGGGACCACCCCGACCTGCCCGACCCCATCGGCAACCGCCGCGAAGAAGGCCCCGTCCTCCTCGACGGTGCCACCATCCGCCTCCTCATCCGGTGCGCCAAGATGGGCCTGTGCGAGCCCCCGCACATCACCGAATCGTGGACCTCCGGTGCGACCGAGGGTCTGCTGGAGAAATTCCGCCGCGTCCTCACCGAAGCCCGCAACAACGCCATCCAAAACGGCGACGACACCACCCTCGAATACATCAAGGCGATGTACTCCAAGTTCGTCTCGACCATCGGCGAATCCAGCGTCAACCGCGACATCCGCCGACCCGACTGGATGCACATCATCCGCAGCCAAGCCTTCGCCAACCTCTGGTTCAAGGCCCACCGCGCCCACAAGAACGGCCTTACCATCGTCCGCGTACGCGGTACTGACGAACTCCACATCACCGGAGACACTGACTGGCACACCGTGTTCAAGGAAGGCCGTCTCACCACGGAACTGAAAATCAAGGACCAGTACACCCTGCCCCGTTCCAGGAAGAGTGGCCACTAAATGTCGACCGACGGCTGGAAGCAATTCGGCAAATACGGCGCCAACCTCGACCCCGGCAACGTCCACGGAAAAATCGCCCTCGGCCAAGCCCTCGAAGACGCCCTGGAACGCATGATTACCGAGGGCGGCATCAAATCCCCCGTCACCACCCGCCGCGGACGCCTGGCCCGGATGAAGTACCTGACCACCCACAAAGGCGGCCTCCAGGCCCTGGCCGACGCCGGCATCACCGCCAGCCGCGCCACCATCCGCCGCTGGACCCAAGGCACCCAGACGCCCAAGCCGGCCAGCCTCGAAGTCATCGACACCGCCTACTGGAACCTGCGCGCCCACAACGTCATGGCCAACCCTGGCGCCTTCAAACAGCACCTCAACCGCGCCGGCCAGGGCACCAAAATCGAGATCCACCCCATCAACCAGGACGTCGTCATCCCCACCCGCCGCCGCGACAACCTCCGCGTCCGCCGCTTCCAAGTCCGCTACATCTGGGACGAAGCCGTCGACGCCATGGTCACCGGCGACGTCGACAAACTCGAAGAACTCTGGGACGACGTCATCGCCGAACTCGACAGCGACTGGGGCGCCTACACCTACGTCTCCCACATCGGCCTCGGAGCCTGACAGCCCCTCGGCACCTGCCCCCACCCACAGACCACTGAGCCGAAGCGCGACAGCTGTCACCAAGGCAGGCGCGTTGTCACTTCGCGTCAGTGGCTGGCTCTGCGGGGGACTCGCTTCTGGCAACGCCGGTGCAGGCCAGCACCGCGGTGGCGGTGGCGTTGAGGAAGAGCATGAATGTCCAGGGCGTGTCTGCCGCGTCGATGCGCCCGATGCGGAGAGGGCGTTCTGCTGCCTGGAAGAGGAGGTCGACGGTGGCGGCGAGGGCCAGCGTCGACTGGCCGCGCTTTTGGGCGATCCGGAGCCGCGTTCGGTAGGTGTGTGCGAGGCGGTCGGCAGGAACCAGGCCGTCCCAGACGATGAAGGTTCCGCCAGCGATCAACGCGTCGCGTGCAGGTCCACATGCCATGGTCTGCTCGCCGAGCATCCCGACGAGCCCGTCGCGCGTCACACCTCGACCCGGTGACAGGACGGCTGCTGTTTGAGCGTCTGTGACAAGTAGCCTGCCTCCCAGGTGACGACCAGGCCGCTTCGGCCCGGCTCTTTTGTCAGCCTATTCGGCTCCGCCGGTGAGAACTATCGAGCTTCGGCACAACGACGAAGCACCGAAACCCGGCCCGAGCGACGCAACGCCCCGCCCAACCGCACCGCGACCGCCAGCTGCGCCCGGTCCCTCTGGCCCGCTTCGACATAGTTCCTGCAATCCCATCAAGCCCTTCAAACCAAGTAATTCCAAGGGCAGGCTGCCAGCCAGTCACGATGGCAGCCACAGGAGAATTCTTATTCCGCTGTATGCTGAGCTCGCGACAGAGAAGAGAATGGCGGTACAACTTCCACTGTTCGGCGAAATCCTGTATTGTGTAACGCAAGTCGCAGGCAACGAATCTGAGTGGAAGTCAACTCTCTAAAAATAGAAGCCTTTCGGAGGCTCCTCAGAATCCCTCAGAATCCCTCAGAATTCATTCGGTCGCTTGAAGTGGACTAGACCAGATTTAGACGGTACAGTATGACGGAACGTTATCGAAGAACCGGTTGCCAAAGTTGTACCGGTCGTGAGAGATTGAGACCAACAACAGCACAGGGAAAGCGGCCGAGAGGCAAGCCAGCCACAGGCGGCAAAGCCAGAACCTGCAAGAGAAGCCATAAAAAACCAGGTCAGAGGCTTACACAGAGAAGCCGGCGCGACCAGGACGCAACCGCCAAGCACACCTGAGGAAACTGTACCGCGCTCGTGGCGCGTCACCCCCTCCTTCCCAGCCAGCCCGGCGTCGCGGATGCGACGCCACAACGCTCCGT
>NZ_JCANQV010000001.1:0-92371 GCF_059553635.1 Candidatus Streptomyces philanthi | reverse complement strand
TGGAGGGTCCGCCGTCCCGTTCCGCGGTGCGTACCCCGTCGTCCGGTTCCCCCGGGGACGGGCCCGCGACCGGGCCGGAGCCGTCGCCCGCGCTGCCGGTGCTGCGGGAGGGGTCCGGTGGGGCGGAGGTGGCGCGGCTCCAGCGCAGGCTGGGGCAGATCGCGCTCTACTTCGCGCCGGCCGACGGCCGCTACGGCGCGGCGCTGAGGGATGCCGTCGCCTATTACCAGCGTCTCTACGAGGTGCGCGGTGATCCCCTGGGCGTCTACGGGGCGGCCACCCGTGTCTCCCTGGAGTCCCGGACACTGACCCCGTAGCGGAGGCGCGCACTCCGCTGACCAGGGGCGGTTGTCGCTGCCCGGACGCGCTTTGTATCGTGTTGGAACAAAGTGGTTCCGCCCGCACTCCCTGACCGGCGGGCGGAGCCGCTTGTTCCCCCGCAGCACCCCTCGCCCCGCCGCGCCCAGGAGCCCCGCCGATGACGGCCACCACCACGCTCACCGCCCGCGCGCTGCTCCTCGACATGGACAGCACGATCGTGAACTCCGAGGCCGTGGTCGAGCGCTGCTGGCGCCGCTGGGCCGCCGAGCAGGGCCTGCCGGCGGACGAGGTCCTGGCCGTGGTCCACGGCCGGCAGGGCTGGGCCACGATGGCCGCCCTGCTCCCCGACCGCCCCATGGAGCTCCATCTGGCCGACAACCGCCGGATGCTGGAGCAGGAGACCTCCGACGTCGAGGGCGTCGTACCGGTACCGGGGGCGCCCGCCTTCATGGCCGCCCTCGACGCGCTTCCGCACGCCCTGGTGACCTCCGCCGACATCGCGCTCTCCGACGCCCGGATGGGCGCCGCCGGACTGCCCATGCCGCCCGTGCGGATCACCGCCGAGAGCGTGAGCGCCAGCAAGCCCGACCCGGAGGGCTTCCTCAAGGGCGCCGCCGAGCTGGGGTACGCCCCGGAGGACTGCCTGGTCTTCGAGGACTCCGAGGCCGGGATAGCCGCCGGGCGGGCCGCCGGGATGCGGGTCGTCGGGGTGGGCGAGCGCGCCGCGGCGTTCGCGCCGACCGTCTGCGTGCGCGATCTGACGCGGGTCCGCGTCGAGGCGCTCCCGGACGGCACGATCGCCCTGCACTTCACGGTCTGAGGCCGCGGGCGCGCCCCGGCGCCCCTCAGCCGGCGATCGCCTCGTACAGGCTCAGCCCCGCCAGCACCATCATCACCGCTGCGGCGACCTTGGTGATCAGCCGCAGCGGTACGCGCTTGAGCAGCGTGCGCCCGCCGACGATGCCCAGCCCGGCGACGGCCCACAGGCCCAGCACGGCGCCGACACCGACCGAGAGCGGGTCGGCGTAACGGGCGGCGAGGTTGGCGGTCATGATCTGGGTGAGATCGCCGAACTCGGCGACCATGATCATCGTGAAGCCCGCCCCGGAGACCTTCCAGAAGCTCTGGTCGGCGGGCGTCTTCACCTCTTCCTCGTCGTCGTCCTTCTTGAACAACAGGACGGCGGCCCCCGCCAGGAAGAGCACCCCGACGACCGCCTGCACCGGACGGTGCGGCAGCAGGGCGAGCGCGCTTCCGGCGGCGATGGCCAGGACGACATGGACGAGGAACGCCGCCGCGACTCCGGCGAAAACGTACGACGCCCGGTAACGGGTGCCGAGCATCAGGCTGGCCAGGGCGGTCTTGTCGGGCAGCTCGGCGAGGAAGATGACGCCGAAGACGACGGCGGCGACGGAGAGACTGAACACGGGAACGGGATACCTCGATCGGTCGGGCCGCACCGAGGAGGCCCGCCTTGAGGGGTCGCTTCGGCACGGCAGCGTCGGACACTGCGGCCGAAGGTCTCGCTGGCCCGTCGCGCGCGACGGGCCTCCGGGCGCCGGCCCACCGCGTCGTCGGGCGACGGGCGGGCAGTATGTCGACGGTCCGGCGAAGAGCTACTCCCCTTCTGCTGACGTCGAGGGTACGCGGTGCAGCCGTCCGCGCGCGACAAGCTCCAGCACCACCGCGACCGCCACCGCCTGCACCGCCATCAGCGCCACCAGCACGAACAACTGGACCGCACCGGCCTGTACGGGCGAGGCGCCGCCGAGCAGCATGCCGACGAACGCTCCGGGCAGCGTGACCAATCCCACCGTCCGGGTCTGGTCGAGCCCCGGCAGCAGGGCGTCGGACGCGGCCGGACGGGCGATCTCCAGCCGCGCGTCGCGGTCGAGCAGCCCGAGCGCCAGCCCCGCCTCGACCTCCCCGTGCCGCGCCTCCAGCTCGTCCAGCGCGCGGCGGCCGCCGAGGACGGTGGCGGTCAGCGCGCCGCCGATGAGGATGCCGGTGACCGGGATGAGGGTGAGTCCGCGCGGCGGGACCAGGCCGGTCGCCAGCAGAAGGCCGACGACGGGCACGACGCCCGCGGCGATCGGCGGCGCCGCCCACCACCACGTCCCGTTGCGGGTGATCCTGCGCCCCGCGGTGCGCACCGCCACGGCGAACATCAGCACGAGGAATCCCAGCAGCCGCGGCAGCGCGCCCACGACCCAGCCGATGAGGAAGGAGACCCCGGCGAGCTGGGCGGCCGCGCGCAGTCCGGCGACCGCGATGGCCCGGGCGTGCCCCAGGCGTGCCACGGCGGCGACGGTCACGGCGGCGGCCAGGAGGACGACGAGAACGATCCCCAGGGTGAGATTGACCGGCAGCAGCACGGGCCCACTGTAGGGGGCGCGTGCGCCGGTGCATTCCAACCCCTCGGCAACCGCACGCACATGCCTTGCCGTCAGATGGTTGATTCTGACGTGACCATGTCGTCACCCTGTTACCTGGCGCCCGTCCGGTGGTAACCCCACGCCTCCACCATGGGCCCGCGCAACACCTCAACTTCCCCCCACTTCATGGGAGTTCGGATGCCGAAACTCTACGCGCGTCGAGTCGCCACCGCCGCGGGATCGGCCATGGCACTGGCCTGCACCCTGATCCTGGGCGCGCCGTCCGCGCAGGCGGCGCCCCCCACCCCGCCGGACGCGGCCACCGCGCGCACGTACCTCACGCAGATCAAGGAGCAGGCCGAGGGATCGCTGGACGGCTACAGCCGCACCAAGTTCCCGCACTGGATCGACCAGGGCGACAACTGCAACACCCGCGAGGCCGTACTCAAGCGCGACGGCCGCGACGTCCAGCAGGACGACGCGTGCAAGGCGGTGAGCGGTACCTGGGTCTCGCCGTACGACGGCGCCACCTGGACCAGCGCGTCGGATCTGGACATCGACCACGTCGTCCCGCTGGCCGAGGCGTGGCGCTCCGGTGCGAGCAAGTGGACCACCGACCGCCGCAAGGCGTTCGCCAACGACCTGACGCACCCCCAGCTGCTCGCGGTCACCAACTCCGTCAACCGGAAGAAGGGCGACAAGGACCCGGCGAAGTGGATGCCGCCGAAGGCGTCGTATGCGTGTGAGTACGCCCGGATGTGGGTGGACGTGAAACATGTGTACGACCTGACGGCGGACACCGAGGAGAAGGCGGCCCTGAAGAAGATCCTGGACGGCTGCTGAGCCTCCGGGAGGTGACGACGCATCACGGATGAGGCCGCCCCGGGCACCCACCGGCCGCCACACGGCGCCGCCGGCACATGCCCGGGGCGGCCTCCGTCCGTTCACCGGTACACATGGAACCGGTGAGCGTACGCGTCACCCGGCACCCTCCGAGCAACCCAATTGGTTCAGACCAAAGGTCCCTTATGAGAGGAACTTGAACTTGCAAGCATAATAAGGCGTCCCTAACCTGGGACTTCATCGGTTCCGTCCCCCTCAGAAACCGAAGGAGCCCCTATGTCGGTCCCTCATCTGTCCGGCGGCCCAGCGCCCGCGAGGTTCACCCCCCACGCCCTCGGCCTCTTCCGTGTCGTGACCGGTCTGCTCTTCTCCTGCCACGGCATCGCCTCGCTCTTCGGCGTGCTCGGCGGCGCGGCCGGCAGCGGCGGGAGCGTCCCGACGGGCAGCTGGCCGATCTGGTACGCGTCCGTCATCCAACTCGTCGGCGGCACGCTGGTGCTGCTCGGCCTCGGCACCCGCACCGCGGCCCTGATCTGCTCCGGCTCGATGGCCTACGCCTACTTCTCGACCCACCAGGCGTTGGGGCTGCTGCCGATCCAGAACGGTGGCGAGGCGTCCGCGATGTTCTCCTGGGCGTTCCTGCTGCTCGTCTTCACCGGGCCGGGCGCCTGGGCCCTGGACAGCCTGATAACCCGCTCCCGCGGTCACGAGGAGTCCGCCGCCGAGGCGCGGCGCGAGCCGACCGCCGTCTGACCACCCCCAGGTCACCGCACCGGGCGTCCGCTCACGCCCGGCGCCACCGGCCCGTGCGACCGACCGGCCTCCGTCGGCCCGGTCGGCCGCCCGGGCCGGCCCCTTGAGATGAACGGCGTGCCGCTCACCCCGGACGGGTCGTCGCGCTCACCCCCCGAACGGGACGTTGACGCAGGCCAGCCGCCTCCCGGCCGCCCCCGCCCCGCCCGGCGCCCGGCCCGTGGCACGTTCATGGAGCACCACGGAGCGCGCCGCGCCCGGCCGGAACCGCCAGCCGTGCCGCGACTCCGCGGCGGCCGCCCCGCCGTCATCGGTCGCCACATCCAGCCACACCTCGTTGTCCGGATTGGCGTACGCCGGGTCCGCCGACGACCGCTGGGAACTCTCGCGGTCCTGATAGTGCGGCCCGGAGTCCTCCGGCCGCGCCCCGCACGCCCCGGTGTGCACATGCGCCCCGTACACACGCCGGGGGCGCAGGCCGCTCACCCGCAGCGCGACCGTCGTCGCGTTCCCCTCGGCCGACTCCTCCACCGCGATACGGGCTCCCGCGGGCACCGCCTCCTGGTCATAGGTGACCGCACCGGACGGGATGAAGGCGGTGGGCGGCGCGAAGCGCGCCTCCACCCGCACCTTCACGGCCCGCGCGTCACCGCCGTCCGCCGGCGCCCCGTCCGCCACCGCGGACACCGACGGCACCACGGCCGCCACGACCGCCGCCGCCACGGGCCAGACACGTCCCGCCCGCCCCGGCCGCCACCACGGACCCGGCGGGCCGACGCGACCCACTCGCCCCTTGCTCATCGCCCTTCTCCTCAGCTCGGTCCGCGCACTCGCGGCACACCGGGGCATACCCATCGATATGCCACCCACTGCCGAGAGGCTTCCCCGCCGGACCGCCGGGGAGTGCCATGCGGACGGGTGACAGCACCCCAGGGGCGCGCCACCAAACCGGGACACACGGGTGTGACGCGGACAACAACGCTTGCCCCGGGCAACGAATTGTCCGGGTCCCGGCGTACGCTGTGAGGGCTGTAAAGCCGCCCCTGCCGCCCCTGCGACGTCGCGGCGGGGTCCGGACCGGGAGAAGAGACGTTGGTGGAGAGCCTGGGGATCAGTGCCACCCCTTGGCTGTATGTGATCGTCAGCCTCTCGGTCGTCCTCGATGTCTTCGTCCCGATACTTCCCAGCGGCATCCTGGTGATCACGGCGGCCACCACGGCCGCCGGGGGCGCGGCCGGGACGGTCGGCGCCGTCCACGGCGGTGGCGATCCGGCCGCGATGATGCCGCTGGTGCTGTGCGCGGCGTCCGCCTCCGTCCTGGGCGATCTGATCGCCTACCGGCTGGCCTGGCGCGGTGGCGCCCGATTCGACCGCGCGATCAGCCGCTCCCGCCGTCTGACCGCCGCGCAGGAACGTCTCGGCACGGCCCTGGCCCGCGGTGGCGGCGGCATCGTCCTCCTGGCCCGGTTCGCCCCCGCGGGACGCTCGGTGGTGAGCCTGGGAGCGGGCGTGGCGCACCGTACGGCGCGCGAGTTCCTGCCGTGGTCCGCGCTCGCCGGTCTGATCTGGGCGTCGTACAGCGTGGGCCTGGGTTATTTCGGCGGCCAGTGGCTCGGCGCCTCCTGGCTGAGCACCGGCCTCTCGGTCCTCGCCCTGTGCGTCGCCGGCTCGGTCGCGGCCTTCCTGGTACGCCGCCCCGAACGGCACCCGACCCGCTGACGGACCCGCCCCTGGTCAACGCCGCGCCGCCGGCCGCGGCGCGGGCGTCCGGTGAGTGCACGGCCCTGGCACTGGGCCACCGGCCACACTCCCCGCACTCCGGTCCCGCCCCCGCCTCCCGGTACGGCACCCGGCCTCCCGCGCCATGGCCGGACGAGGCGTCCCTGGCGCTGTCCCCGGACGATGCCGCCCCTCCACCCGGGACGGTGCGCCATGCACCCGCCTCCGGTACCGGATGACACGGCGCGGCCCGGCGGCGTGCCGGGCCGCGTGGTGCTCCCCTCGGTGTTACGCGTCGCCGTCCGCGCCCTCGGGCCGGTCGGCGGGGACGACGGCGATCGGGCAGAGCGCGTGCAGCAGGACGGCGTGCGCCACCGAGCCGAGCCGGGGGCCGATCGGCAGCCGCCTGCGGTGCCGCGCCACGACGACGAGTTCGCTCTCCTGGGAGGCGTCCACCAGCAGTCCGGCGGCGTCCGCGCCCCGCAGCACCACCTCGACGGCGACGTCCGGGTACCGCTCGCGGTGCGGTGCCAGCACCTCCGCGAGCTGCTGCTGCAACGACTCCTCGTACCCCTGTTGCGATGCCTCGTAGGCCGCGACGTACTCGAAGGCCGGCGGCATCAGCATCGGCCAGGTGTAGCCGGAGAGCACCTTCAGCCGGGCGCCCCGGCGGCTCGCCTCGGCGAAGGCGAACCCGATCGCGCCGGGCTCCTCAGCGGTCGCGTCCACGCCGACCGCCACCTGCCTGCCGTCCGGTCCGGGGGCGGTGCCCTCGGCCGCGCGCCCGGAGCCGGCCCGGTCGGGGCGCGGCACGACGACGACGGGGCAGGCGGCGTGCGCGGCGCAGGCCAGGCCGTTGGAGCCGAGGAGCAGGCTGGCGAAGCCGCCGCGGCCGCGCGAGCCGAGCACCAGCAGCTGGGCCTCGGCCCCCAGTGCGGGCAGCAGGTTGTCGGTCAGCCCGCTGAGGGCACGGAACTCGATCTCCGGCAGATCGCCCTTCTCCGCCGTCAGCTTCTCCCGCAGTTCGTTCAGCACCAGGTCGCCGGTCCCCGCCGCCGCGGCGGCCGCGCCCTCCCTGGTGACATACGGCCACACGTGCACCGCCTGCAACGGCGCGGAGCGCAGCCGGGCCGCCTCCGCCGCCCAGCGCAGCGCCCGCTCGCTGTCCGGAGATCCGTCGACCGCGACAATGACCGGCAGGGTGTCCATGTACGCCTCCATACGACCAGCAGTGTGCAGTATGTCCTGCTCTTTTCATCCTCCCTCCCACCGGGCGCCCCCGACACGGGGCGAAAGTCCCGCCCTACCGGGGGCCTTGCGGTGCACGGCCGCCTCGACGCCGCCCTCAGCGCCCGGCACGGAGTAAAGTCGACCGTCACCACCCCGCCGTACCACTCCCGCAGGCCGCGCCGACCCGCGCCGCGCGAGCCGGCCCACCGCGTCCCCGCACCGGCGCCCGGAGGCGGTCCGAACCACTATCGCGAGGCACATTTCGGTGAACTCTCCGCCGGTCGTCGAATGGACCGAGGCCGACGAGGCCCGCACCGCCCGTTGGCGCTCCGAGAGCGGCGCGCCGCCCCCGCGCCGGATCGTGATCGCGGACGACCGGACCAGGGCCGACGCCGCGTACAAGCTCGCCTGCGAGGGCACGGCGCTGCTGTGGCGGGGCGATTTCCACAACGCCCGGCAGCTGCTGGACGCGATGGCCCGCCGCATCGACCGCCGGCCGCGCAAGGCGCCGCCGGCCGACCCCGCGCTGGCGTTCCACCGTCACCGCGCCGCCCAGAACCACCGTGCCCGCATCCTGGGCATGCTGCTGGTCCCCCTCGGCCCGGACCTCACGATCCCGCTGCACCGCGCCCCCGACGTCCGCGCGGCCTGCGCCCAGGCGTACGGGCCGCCGCGGCCGGAGGCATCCGGGCCGGGCCAGGACGAGCGGACCGCGACGGACTCCCTGGTCGCGCTCCGCGAACTCCTCGGCCTCATCGGCGCGTACGAGTGGCGCCGCAAGGGCGTGCCGGTCCCCGCACTGGGCGGCGACCGCATCCACCCGCACTACGGCGTCTTCTCACCGGCCCGCGGCGAATACGTCGACCTGGTGGCGCGGGCGCCGCTGCCCGCGCGGGACCTGGCCTTCGACATCGGCACCGGCACCGGCGTCCTCGCCACGGTCCTGGCGCGCCGCGGGGTGGCCCGCGTCGTGGCCACGGACCAGGACCCGCGGGCGCTGGCCTGCGCCCGGGACAACACCGAACGGCTGAGCGTCGCCGGCCAGGTGGAGGTGATCGAGGCCGATCTGTTCCCCGAGGGCCGCGCCCCGCTGGTCGTCTGCAACCCCCCGTGGGTGCCGGCGAAGCCGACCTCGCCCGTCGAGTACGCGGTCTACGACCCGGGCAGCCGGATGCTGCACGGCTTTCTCGACGGCCTGGCGGATCATCTGACGCCGGGCGGTGAGGGCTGGCTGATCCTCTCCGACCTGGCCGAACACCTCGGTCTGCGGCCCCGTTCCGCTCTGCTCGACGCGTTCGCCTCGGCCGGGCTCCGGGTCGTGGACCGGCTCGACATCGCGCCGCGCCACCCCCGGGCACAGGACGCCTCCGACCCGCTGCACGCCGCCCGCGCCGCCGAGGTCACCTCCTTGTGGCGTCTGGCCGCGGACGACTGAGGACCCGCCATGGACGTTCGGCATCTCCTCACCCGCGCCCGGCGCCTCGCGGCGACCGCGACTCCCGGGCGGCGCCGTCTGCTCGGGATCGCCGGGCCGCCGGGCGCGGGGAAGTCCACGCTCGCCGCCCATCTCGTGGCCGGGCTCGCGGGGCGGGCGGCGCTCGTCCCGATGGACGGCTTCCACCTCGCCGAGGCCGAACTGCGACGGCTCGACCGCCTCCACCGCAAGGGCGCGCCCGACACCTTCGACGCCGACGGCTACGCGGCGCTGCTCACCCGCCTGCGCTCCCCCGAGCCGGGAACCGTCGTCTACGCCCCCGCCTTCGACCGCCGTATCGAGGAACCGGTCGCCGGAAGCATCCCCGTGGCCCCGCACCTCCCGCTCGTCATCACCGAGGGGAACTATCTGCTGCTCGACACCCCGCCGTGGACGCGGGCCCGCGCCCTGCTCGACGAGGTCTGGTACGTCGATCTGGACGACGCGGAACGGGTCCGCCGCCTGATCGGCCGTCATGAACGCTTCGGCAGGCCGCGCGCCGACGCCGAGCGCTTCGTCCACGTCTCCGACGAGGCCAACGCCCGTACGGTGGCGGCCGTCCGGCACCGCGCCGACCTCGTCGTCACCTTCTCTCCGGGGGAAGCACCGCCACCGGCGGATGCCTGAATACGGGCGGCCTTCCGCCCCGCCGACCCCGCACTCACCCTTTCGTGGGAACGCCCTTGCCACACCTTCCAGAAAGACATCACCGATGTCATCATGACATCATGAGTGTCGACGAGGACGAGAGCGAGCCGCCCACCCGCACCGCCCCGGCCGGACGGACGGTCACCGATTCCCTAGGGGTTGAGCACCTTCTCCACGACGTCATCCGCCGCCTGTGGCCCCTGCACCGCACGATCGTCCGCGCCGTCGAACGCGAGCTGACCGGCACGGGCATGACCGCCGGCGAACACGCTCTCCTGGACGCCCTCCAGGCACAGGGCCCGCGGACCGTACCGCAGTTGGCCCGCACCCTGGGCCTCGACCGGCAGCCGGTCCAACGCTGGGTGAACCACGCCTCCGACCTGGGCCTGGTCGTCACCGCCCCCAACCCCGCACACCGCCGCTCACCCCTCATCCAGCTCTCCGACGAAGGGGACGAGGTGATACGCGGCATCCAGGGTTTCGAGCGGGCGGAGCTGCGCGAACGGCTGGCCGATGTGTCCTCGGACGAGATCACCACCACCCTCCGCGTCCTCGACCGGCTCGGCGAGGAGTTCCGGCACCTCGTCGGCGCCTCCCCCACCCCTGCCGGGGGTTCCGGTCACCCCGCGCACTCCGACACTTCCCGCGCACCGGACACCCCCACCACCTCCGCACACGCCGAAGGCCCGGGCACCACCCCTCCGCCTCACCGGACCCGCCACGCAAAGGACGGCACCGAGCAATGACCCACACCACGCCCACCTGGACCGAGGTCGAGAACGGCACGGTACCGATCACCGACGGCGAGCTGTTCTACGAGGCGGCCGGCACGGGCCCCGCCGTGGTGCTGATACACGGCGGGATGCTCGACCAGCGCATGTGGGACGAGCAGTTCTCCTGGCTCATCGGATCAGGGCTCCGCGTGATCCGCTACGACGCCCGCGGCCACGGCCTGTCCTCCAGCGTGTGCGGCGACTACGCCAACCACGACGATCTCAGGGATCTGCTCGACGCCCTCGCGGTCCCGCGCGCGGTGCTCGTCGGCCTCTCCCACGGTGCGCGCATCGCCCTCGACACGGCGCTCGCCCATCCGGCCCGTGTGACGGCCCTCGCGCTGGCCGCTCCCGGCATCAGCGGTCGCGCCTTCACCGACCCGTTCCTCCTGGAGAACATCAAGGAGCAGGTCGCGGCGGTCGACGAGCCGGACGGCACCGAACGGTACGTCGAGCACTTCCTGCGGATGTGGGTGGACGGTCCGCACCGCGACCCGTCCGCCGTCGATCCCGCCCTGCGCGAGCGGATGCGCGCCTCGGCCCAGGCCAATGCCGAGGTACACGCCGACGGCCTGGGCGCCGGCATCCCCCTTGAGGTCGGCGCCTTCGACCGGCTGTCGGAGATACGGGTCCCCACGGTCGTCCTGGACGGCGACCTCGACAGCTCGGACATCTCCTCCAACGCCCATGCGATAGCCCTGGCCGTCCCGGGCGCCCGACGGGTCCGCGTCCCCAGCGCCGGCCACATGGTCAACCTGGAGAACACCGCACTCTTCGATCACGAGCTGCACGCCTTCCTCAGCTCGCTGACCTACTGACCACGGGTCCGACGCGGCCCCCGGCCGTGCCCGGCGCACTGCCCCGATGGCGTAACGGAGGGGCGGGCCGGTCGCTCGACGACCGCCCCGCCCGTCCGGGTTCCCGCCCCGCTCCGGCGGGCGGATATGCCTTCTCTACTGGTGACTCACTTGCGGATCAGCAGCACGATCGCGGCGGCCACCACACCGAGAACCAGCGCGGCCACGCCGTACACCAGCCGGTGGGAGCGCAGAACCGGAAGGAAGCGGTCGACCGCGTAGCGGCCGGGGCCGGTCAGCGCGAGCGCGCCCGCACCGGCGGCCAGGATGATCTCGTACTCCACCCCGTCGGGCAGGAAGAAGCCGGAGCCCCACTTCACCGCAAGGGCGTTGATCATGATGCCCAGCACGGCCGCCGCGGCGAGCGGGGTGAACAGGCCGACGGCCAGTCCCAGGCCACCCAACGTTTCGCTGAGCCCGGCGATGACCGCCATGGTCTTGCCCGCCGGATAACCGCTCATGCTGAAGAACTGCCCGGTACCGTCCAGGCCCGGCCCCCCGAACCAGCCGAACAGCTTCTGGACGCCGTGAGCCGCCATCGTGAGCCCGATCACCAACCGGAACACCAGCAGTCCGACGTCGTAACCGTGCGAGGACGACGCGAGAGGCATCCGCTCCCCGGCGCGCGAGGTCTGGAGATTGGTCAGGGGATTCGTCATGACAAGGGCTCTTTCCCAATATCGGGGACACAACGGGCCGGCGGGCGGACCGCCAACCATTTACTTGAAACTTCAAGTCATCACTTTCGACCATACACAGCAGCCCCGCCAGGAACAACCGTCACCAGGAGAAAGGCCCTCAAACCAGACATTCACGCAATATTCGCTCGCGACCTGCCCGACGCCCCGAGGTAAGGGGAGACCTGCGACCACGGGCCACTCGCCTCACCCGAAACTTCCACGCCCCCAAGGGACTTCACCTACGATGACGGCCCCGTCGCTCCGGTGCCCCCACAGAAAGGCCCCTGTCCGCCCGCAGGCGTGCACGCATGTATGCACGTCCATCACAGAGAGCACCCGGCCCACGTGATCCAATTCAGCATCGGCAAGCTCGACGAACTCTCCGAGGACGGCCCGGCAGGACGCCCCTGCCTCGGCTGACGTGAGGGCATGCCCCCGGAGATCATTTACGCCTTGAACAGGGGCTGCTGGAGCCTCGGGGAGGAGGCCGCCTCCCATACGATCGCGCTCTTCGCCTCGGCGGGCGACGGCATCGTCCGCCTCGCCGTCGGCATCACGCGCATAGCCCCGTGGGCAACACCGCGCTCAAGGCCATCGAGGGCACCGCCCTCGGCCCCGGCCACCCGGTCCACGACCGCTATGTCGACAAGCCGGCGCCCGAGCAGCCGACCCAGCCCTTCCGCTACACCACCGCCGTCTGCGGCGTTCACGCCAAGGGAAAACACACCCCCTGCCCGTCACCGGCGAAGTGGATGATCTCCGTCGACGGCGACCATCCGGACCACCTTGCCTGCGGCCAACACATCACGGCCCCCTTGCACGGCGCCGCACCCCCTTTCCGCGCGACACCCTTCCGCTGACCGGAGGAGCCACCGCCGCCCCTGCGCCGAGCCCTCCGCACCGCAAACCCCTATCAGTTTCCTCACCGCCAATCCGGATATGTCTCCGCCCACCCACCAGCCCTTTCCCAAAGGACCGATTGACCGGCAGTCATTCCCCGCCCTCGGGCCAGCCTTTTCCCTCCCCCACAGACCGACGGCGTAAAGCAGCCGTGAGCCCCCTCTCCGGCTACCTCGCCTCGACCTCGTAAGCGGTCATGGCAAGCAAACGCCGTCGAAGACCTCGCCAATTCCAGCGGAGGGTCAACGGCGTCGTTCCGCATCAACGCGTCAGTCCGGTAGCGCCAACAAACCATCAGGTCATCCCGGTATCTCCGCCCCCGGGAAGCACACCCCGACAGTCATCCCTCCGCCGCTCGCTCGGCGCGCCATGCCTCCGCCGCCTCCGGGCAGCAAAGCGGCCTCCCCGCCTCGTCAATCGACCCCAATTCCGGGTAAATGTGGGCGAGATCAACGGTCAGTATTTCGCGCGGCAGATCGCAGATGCCGCACATCAGGTGCACTCCACTGCGATAGGTGCGGTCGCTCACGCGGCTGCCCGCCTCAGTCGCGGCAGGCAGCACCACATACACACGGATGGGCACCCCGGCGCCCCGTATGACGAAATCCAACACGGTCTCGCCCGTCGCCCACACACAGCAGTCGACGGTCGCGGGGTCGATGCCCAGCGCCTCCCGCCACGCCTCGAAATCGAGGGCGGTCCATACCTGCATATCGATGGTGCAACGCCCGGCCATGTACGCGCCGGGCAGTTCCGGGTGCGCCTCCGCCAGATCGGACAATGCCCGCAACGCTGGGCGCTGCTCGTGCAGGGTCGGGGTCATTGTGCTCACGGGAAGCGCCTCCGATTCTGGATCCGGTGGAGAAGCACGGACCGCGGGGGTCGCGCCAGGGGCGAGCCGGTTGACGTCCCCGGCTTGTTTCGGGGAAGGCCAGGCGTTCGGGCCTGCTCGGCAAACGGCTCGTTGGCGCCGAGGGGCGATGTGCGGCGTTTGTCCTCCCGGGTTCGGGCGGTCAAGCAGCCATCGGTGTGAGCGTAGATCGTTCGGACCTGCGCATCCTCTCCCGGATCTTGCACCACGACCACGTTCCCCTCACAGGCCCCCGACCACCGGGGCAATGCACCGCGGCCGTCGAGGCGGTTCGCGAAGGCGGTGAGCCGTGCACCAGGGTGGATGACCGACCGGCCCCCGCTCCGTAAGCGCGGCGGCATCAGGACCGCCTACCGCGCGGCCCACCACCCGCAACCGTAAGGCCTCCCACACCGGCGGCGACAACGGTCCTGACTCCCCCGCCAGTTCACTCGCGCCACGGACAACGGCCCAGAATCACAGCTGTTTCGGCCGACGAGGGAGCGAACACTGCCCGCTCTTCGGGACAAATCCATGGAAGATTCCGGCCCGCTATGTCGGGCAGGGAACGACGACCTGGACGGCGGCCTGCAGGCACTGAAAAAGATCGGACCGAAGGGGCTCGGCTTCGATTTTCTGGACGATTCGTGTGCACATTTCCAGGAAAAGTGGGAGTACGGCCTCAAGCAGGTCCGGGAGTGCGTGAAGACTCTCGCGACGATCTGAGGCAGGTGCAGAAGAACTACACCGGGACCGAACAGGCGAACATGGAAAGCATGGGAGCGAAGGGCTGATGGTCGGCGCAGAAGGCAACTGGCCCGGGCTGGGCTTCGACCCGGCACCGGGCGACGGCGGGACAGCCCATGGCCTCTCCACCAGCCTCGCCAAGGTCTCGGAGCGTCTGATGCACGTCCACGACGTGCTGGACAAGATCTCCAAGGGGAAGGGCGAGTGGACCGGTGAAGCCGCCGACGCCTTCGCCGGGAAGCTCGGCAAGTTGCCGGGATATTTGAAGGACGCGGGGTCCTTAGCGTGACCGCAGCTGTGGTGGGCGTGGCGGCCCTCTTCCTGCCCATCCTGGCACCGGTGGCGGTACTCCTGAGCGTGGCCGCTTTCGCCGGTCACGCCGCCCAGTACGCCGGGAAGGGCCAGCTCTGGCCGCCGGGGAAGAACATCAACAACTGGCTGACGCTGGGGGGACGCCCTCGGCGCCATCCCCGTAGTGGGAGCGGTCGGTCGTGGCCTGGCGTCGGGCGCGAAGGGCGCCAAGTTCGCCACCGGGGCAGCCAAGGTGACGCAAGGTCTGCGGGCGGGCGCCGTAGGTACGTCTCGGGGCGTGGCCCAGGGGTCGAAGGCAGCGATGGAGAACCCACTGTTCGCCAAGGGAGTCAGCCGCGCCGCAGCCGAGCTGGGAGCGAACCCCGCTGTGGCCGGGAACATCGCCAAGGGAGCTCAGGGAGCCTCGCAGCTCGGCCTGACGGGGCCGACGGCCGCCACTTTGTTCACCAGTGATCAAGGCGTGGGGGACGCTGCCGCCAAGACCACTGGCGCCAACAGCGTGATCACCGGCGCAGGCGGCCTATTCGGTGGCGGAAAGTCCGGTGCGGCCGGTGCACTGATCGGCATCGCAAACATGTTCGGTGCGGCCAAGGTGGGAGCAAATGGCTGAAGCCACTACGCCCTACACGGCCCCTGAATCCGCTGCACCCCTGCCCACCGTCCCCGTCCCGCTGTGGTTCGCCCTCCGCGAGGGCTTCACGGAGCTGCCCTTGGACGAGCCTTCGGACGAGCGGATGGCACGCCTCGCCCAGATCATCAACAACCTCTACCCGGACGAGTCCCCGGAACAGAAGCTGACCTATGTGGTCAACAGTGAGCTCATGCTGCTGGAGCTGCTGGAGCAGGACGCCGTCCACGTCTCCAGTTGCCTCTATCGCGTGGACGAAGACGAGCCCACGCTCACCAACGGCATGTTCAGCGTCTTCGTCCGCGACCAGCCCACCGGGCCGCCCGAGACTTTCGCCCGACGCACTGCGGCCGAGCTCGCGTCCCAGGACGTCGGCACCGGTGAATACCGTGAGGTGGCCACGATGCTGCTGCCGTGTGGGCCCGCCGTCGGTGTGGTTGAGGAACGCCAGGCGCCGGGCGCGGGTCGTTAAGTGGGCGACGAGGCAACCGGGGACGAGGAGAGGGAACTGATCCGCCAGGCGCAGCTCTTCCTCCCCTTCCCCAACGGGCGCCAGATCGCCGTCTTCTGTTTCACGACCAACGATCTTGAAGAGTGGGAAAGCTACTTCCCGTTCCTCACCCACATCCTCGGGTCGATCTCCTTCAGCCAGCCCACGCTGGCAGTGCCCCGCTCGCCGGATGCGGAGGCGGAGGCGGAGGCGGAGCAGGTGGCCGCCGAGATTGCCAACGTCTTCGGATGACGACTGCCGCCACATCGGTGATCATGGTGACGAGACTTCAGCCTGGGCTGTGGTCTCGTCGCCTGTAGTGGCTCCTGCGCCCGGTGTTGCCATCGGTGCCAGCGTGACCGGTCCAGGACGTGGTCGACTCTGCGACGAGCAGGCTTTACGGGGCGGGGGAACGAACGAAAGCCCAGGTCGGCACACGGCCTGACCTGGGCTTTTCGCTGGTGGAACTGGTGGGCGCAGACGGGTTCGAACCGCCGACATCTGCTTTGTAAGAGCACACCCCTTCCGCGCGCGTCGGTGTGGGCCCTTGTGAGCCTCAGTCGGTTTCGAGGGGCCCGGCCTCTCGGCCCCAAAGTGAGTTTCAGGCAGCCGCGATGAGTCTCGGTGAGGGGGTTTTGTGGACTCTATGTGGACCCTGGCTCCAGAGGGTCACGAAACGACCCGGAGTCCACATTCACCGCCTAGAGCTGCGCGAACCCGCTCCCGGGACCCTTCACTCTCATGCGTGTAGACCCACGTAACGCGGCCCCCACGGTCCTGTCCGAGCACCGTCTGCGCATCCTTCTCCGGCACCCCCGAGGCGTGCAGGCGTGTCGTCACCAGGTGGCGATACTCGTAGATCCTCGGCCACCACTCAGTGCGCCCCGTCTCCGGGTTCACGACCTGCCGGGCCACCCCTGCTTGCGTGATCGCTGCGCGCCACACGCGGCCGCTCAAATTGTTGGTGTTGAGAGCTTTCCCCTTCGGGCCGCGGAAGACCAGCTCCTCAACGTGCAGATCGGTTCCGTCGCCGATCGCGGATCGAGTCCGCGCGGGCTTCCACTTCTCGACCATGTACGTGACAGCCGAAGCCGCTCGCGGGGTGAGCGGCACTGTGCGGAACCCGGCCTTGGTCTTGGGAGCGGCCTGGCGTCGAAGCTTTCCGTCGTCACTGACGATGATCTCTTTGATATGGACCACCATTTCTTCCCAGTCGACGCAGTGCAAGCGGAGTCCGGCGTATTCCCCTGGCCGCATTCCCGTTTCGTGCGCAAAGTCCCGCAGGATGACCTGGTAGTACGGAGGGAGCGCCGCATGAATCAGTTCGTACTGTGCGGCAGTCGGCGGCTTAAGATCGTCAGGGTGTCTTTCTTTCCGCGTCGCCGTAACCTTCAATTTAACGGCAGGATTTTCGGGAATCCTTTTACCATCCAAAACCGCTGTCTCCAGTAGGGCGACGAGAACTTCTTTGACGCGTTTCTGGGTTTCGTGGCCCTTCACTTCTTTTGTGAGCCACGCTTGTAGTTCCGTGAGTTCCAGGTCCGCGATCCTGTACCCGCCCCATCGCGGTTCAATGTGCACGCGCCAGACGCCGTGAATGCGGTTCCGCGTGGTGACGCGCCCCTGATGCCGACGGATCTCCCACCACGTGTCCCACCAGGCTGACAGCCTGATCTGCCCGCGCTTCGGGTCGACGTACGTCCGCTGGCGGACCTGGGTGCGCACCTCATCCAGGAACTCGTCCGCCTCTTTCTTCTTCTTGAAATTCTTCGCTCGCTGCTTTCCCGTGGGGTCTCGATAGCGGGCTTGCCATGTTCCAATGCAATCGCGCCGGCTTTTGCGTTCACCGTGCTCGGCCGGCGGGTAGTGCTCCAGACATAGGCTGCAACCACAGTATTTACTGCGGTTCTGCCTGGGGTTATTGAAAGCCCTAGGCGCCATAGCGCGTCACCGCCTCGGCCTGCCGCTGCTGGGGAACTCGCGGGAGGATCCGAACGGCCTCTCCGCAAAAGCACATTGGGATACCGGGATCAGGCTGTGGTATAGCGAGTTCCCTGAGGATCTCTCGCACCATGCGGAGGGTGTAGACCTCGGAGAGGTAACTCGGCAGAGTGATCACCTTTTGCCGGTGATCCCATGGGACGGTAGGCAGGAACGGCGCGTACTGGACGCGGATGCACACAGAGACCCCCGGGCAGGCTGCGGAACACGTTTCGTGCGGCTGCTGGCTGGCCGTGGGGGAGGACATCGGCCTGTGTCGAAGTTATCGCGATTTAGTTCAGGATGCGACCACCCTGAACGCCCATCTTCTCACGGAGAGTGAGAGGTTCAGGTGGACCGGTTGCTGTCGCGCCAGGCCCGGAACGTGGTCTCCGCCAGCTCCTGCTGCTCTGCGGTGAGGTCCCGGAACATCTCCAGGATTCGCTCCTCGGCGTCCGGGCTCAGAGGGCCGGGCGACTTGCGGCCGGCGGCCGCGAAGATCTCCTGCTCGGAGAGCTTTGGGAAGGCCGCGGCGAGGGCGCGCAGGTTGTCGACGCGGGGGCCGCGGCCGGTGCCGCGTCGGCGGTTGACCCAGCCGTTGACGGTGGCCGGAGCGACGCCGATCCGTCGCGCGATCTCGCTTTCGCTGACGCCGTAGGTGCCTTTGAGGCGGGCGATGAGCTGCGCGAGGTCTTCGGGTCGCTTCTCGGTGCTCGTCACGCTGTAAGAGTGCACGCTGATCTTCTACTTTCGCAAGCGAAAGTAGGAGCGTGGCGCAGAGTGGCGCAGACCGATATGCGCTCCCGCGGCCTCCCCGCCGCGTGGTGGAGCGGTGGCGTATGCCACAAAGTTAGAACTTATGTTCGGAAAGCTCCTCCCCTGAGCGCAAGTCCCTGAAACTCACGACGCCACACTTGCGCTCACTGTAACTGACACAGTAAAACTGTAACAGCGACCGAGAGGCCGCCCCAACCGTCACTCGGTGCGAGGTGCCACGCATGCCCACCCTGATCCGCAAGAGCGAAGGCCAGGCGCTCCGGGTCGCCATGCAGGCGGCCGGACTCTCCGGCCCCAAGCTCGCCGCAGCCACTCGGGCCGCAGACCCGAGCGGGAAGGGCATCAGCCCGGCGATCGTCGGGCGGCTGACTGGGCAAGGGACGTCGGCGCGCGAGCGCTGCCGTCTGCGCACCGCACGACTGATCGCCGAGGCACTGGGGCGCCCCGTCGAGGACCTCTTCGTCGCGCCGTCAACTGCAACTGACACAGTGAAAAAGTAGAAGGGATTCCAGTTCATGGCAACCGACCTCGCCGAAAGGGCTTCAGCTCTCCGCCCCATCGGGATCACGCCGCTCCTGACCACTGACCAGCTCGCCGCGTACTACGGCGTCACCCGCTGGCTCATCAACGAGTGGGTCAAGCGCGGCTGCCCCGTCGAGCCCACCGCGTTCCGCGGTCGGCGGTTCGACCTGGACCGCGTGAAGTCCTGGACCGCCGCGAACTCGAACTCGCAGCTCGACGCGGCCTGAACGAAATCGGGGCCGCCCGGACGGCTTTCCGGTGCGACCCCTACGGCTCACCTCACCAACCAGAAATGAGGCTCACCGTGAGCAACATCATCCCATCCGAAACGCTGCGCGAGCAGCGGCCCGCGCTGCGGGCGCTGGACCGCCTGGCGGAGCAGCACCCGGGCCTGCCCAGCGCGTACATCGCTGGGACCCGCGACCTTGATGTCCAGGTGCGGTCCGCCACGCACTTCGAGGCGTGGCGCGAGGCGCTGGGCATCGACCCCATGGCCGTCGACAGCCGCGAGTGGACGACGGGCGAGACGGTGCTGGAGTTCGTGGCACGGGAGGACGAGGCTGGCGCGCCGGTCCGTGTGTACGTGGTGCTGCCCGCCCTGCCTGCCGAGGCCGTGGCGGTGGCCGCGTGATCTGGCTCCTGATCTGGATCTCCCTCGGATTCCTCGTCTTCTGGCTCCTCACGCTGCTCCTCGACTTCCTCGGAGGCACCGATGGCCGCTGACCACACGCCCGTGACCGGCCCGTTCCGGATCGGCGTCAGCCGCACCCCGGCTGGCATCGCTCTCGACGTCTCGCACTTCATCGAGTCCCTGATCGTCGAGCTCGTCACCGAGCACGCCGACGCTCTCGCCGAGATCCTCGCGGAGCAGGCGGAGGACCGCCCGTACGACGGTCACCGTCCCGAGACGCTGCTCGTGGAGCAGCTCGTGGACACGCTGGACCCGCGCATCCCGGTGTACGGCGCGCAGTGCCGTGTGCTGGCTGATCGGATCCGGGCGTTGGCGGGGCCGGTGCCGGTCCCGGCTCAGCGTGCCGCTGAGGGGGGTGCGGCGGCGTGAAGGACCGTACGTACCGCTCCGGGACCCACTTGATGTGCGGCTTCTGTGACCTGCTGCGCGAGGAGCTGACTGCCGATATCGCTCGCGTCTACCCGGAGCTGGGGACGACCGACGAGCTGGGCATCCCGCTGTGCTGCGATGAGGCGGCCAGGGTGTGGCGCGCGGCGCGGCGCACCGTGATCCGTGTGGAGCTGGCCGCGACTGGCGGCTGGCGTGTCCGCTGGCGTGAGGGCGGCCGGCAGCGGTCCCGCACGTGGGAGACGCGCCGCCACGCCTCCGGGTTCGCGGACTACCTCGCCACGGGCGGTGAGGCATGAGCGCCCGCGACGACATCCTGGCGGGCCTCCGCGCGGCGGAGGGCTCGGCTGTCGGCGACGTGACGGCCGAGGAACTGCTGGCTTCCTACCGCACCGAGGTGCTGCGCGAGGCCGCCGACTCCCTGGACGAGTCTGAGCGCCTGCGCGGCCTCACCGACGACCACATGCGTGACGTGTACGCCGCCGCGAACGAGCTGCGCCGGATGGCGGCCGAGGCCGGGAAGGACACCCGCAAGGGCGAGTCCACCCGCGCCGCCGCTCCGGCGCCGTACGGGCCGGATCGCTGCATGCACGGCGTCTCCATCAACGTCGAGTGCGGCGGTTGCGACGCGCTCGGGCAGATCGGTGGTGGCGCTGTATGACGACGACCGTGCTGGCCGGGGCACACGCCCCGGCCGCCGGGCCGACCATCCTCGGCTGGTTCGCGCCTGGCTCCCCCGAATGGCACGCCGCCCGCGCCGCCGGCATCGGCGGCAGCGAGATCGCCGCCGTCCTCGGCCTCTCCCCGTACGAGAGCCAGTTCTCCCTCTGGCACCGCAAGAAGGGCTGCGTCGCGCCGGCCGAGGAGACCGACGTCATGTACTGGGGTACCGCCCTGGAGCCCGTCATCTGCTCGGAGTTCGCCCGCTGGCACCCCGAGTGGGACGTCCAGCCCGCGCCGACCTACGCCGCAGCCGACCGGCCCTGGCAGATCGCCAACCCTGACCGGCTCCTCTCCGATGGCGGCGAGACCGCCGCGCTCCTGGAGGCGAAAACGTCGCGGGACGACATCGGCTGGGGTGAAGAGGGCACGGAGGAGATCCCGGTGCACTACCGGGCCCAGTGCCTGCACTACCTCGACGTCCTCGGCCTCGCCCGGTGCCACGTCGCCGTGCTGATCGCCGGGGCGGACTACCGCGAGTACGTCGTCGAGTACGACCCCGTCGACGCGCTCCAGATGCGGGCGGCCGGCGCCGAGTTCATGCGGTCCCTCGCCGCCAACGAACGGCCGGAGATCGACGGGCACAGCGCCACCTACCAGACCGTCCGCGAGCTGCCCGAGGGCCTGGACGACATCGACGTCGAGATCCCGACCCGGCTCCGCGACCGGTGGCACGCCGCGCAGGACGCCTTCTGGGCCGCCGAGGACGAGCTGACCGCCTGCAAGGGCGAACTGCTCGACGCGATCGGCACCGGTCGCCGCGCGGTCTGTGAGCGCGACCGCGTCGCCACCCGCACCGTCCGCAACGGACGCACCTTCCAGCTTCTCCCCGCCCGTACCCGGAGGACCCGATGACCACCGAGACCATCAGCAACGCCGTTGCCGTCCGCGAGTCCGGGCCCGGCGCCATGGTCGAGCACTACAAGGCCGACCTCGCCCAGGTCATGCCGAGCCACGTCAAGCCCGACACCTTCGTCCGGCTCGCCGTCGGCGTCCTGCGGCGGGACCGCAACCTCGCCCAGGCCGCTCAGAACAACCCCGCGGCGCTGATGGGCGCCCTCATGGACGCCGCCCAGCTCGGGCTCACCCCGGGAACTGAGCAGTTCTATCTCGTCCCCCGGAAGACCAAGGGCCGCATGGAGGTTCAGGGCATCCGCGGCTACCAGGGCGAGATCGAGCTGATCTACCGCGCCGGCGCCGTCTCCTCCGTGATCGTCGAGACCGTCCGCCAGGCGGACCACTTCCGCTACTCGCCAGGCCGGGACGAGCGCCCGAACCACGAGATCGACTGGGACGCCGAGGACCGCGGCCCGCTCCGGCTGGTCTACGCGTACGCGGTGATGAAGGACGGCGCCACGTCGAAGGTGGTCGTCCTCAACCGGGCCCAGGTCATGGCGGCGAAGGCCATGTCGCAGGGTTCCGACTCGCCGTACTCCCCGTGGCAGCGCCACGAGGAAGCGATGTGGATGAAGACCGCCGCGCACCGGCTGACGAAGTGGGTGCCGACCAGTGCCGAGTACATGCGGGAGCAGCTCCGCGCTGCGGCCGAGGTCGCCGCCGAGCAGCAGCCGACCGTCGCGCCCGCCGCCCCGGTGCCGCAGCCCGCGGTTGATGACGAGGGTCCGATCGAGGCGGAGTTCGTCGACGCAGACGAGGTGCACCCGTGACCACCCGTCCTCACGGCTACGCCCGGTACCGGCTCGACGGCTGCCGCTGCTACACCTGCGGATACGCCCGCAGCCAGTACGACGACAACCGGAACCGCGCTCTGGCATACGGCACCTGGCGTCCCTGGGCTGACGCCGAGCCCGTGCGAGCCCACGTGCAACACCTCCAGGCGTGCGGCATGGGCCTGCGGACCATCGCCGCCGCCGCGGGTATCGACCGCAAGCGTCTCCAGGCCGTCCTCGGCGGGCGCCCTGAGCGTGGCACCGGCCCGCAGGAACGGGTCCGTCCGGCACTCGCCGCCGTCGTGCTTGCCGTCGAGCCGACTCTCGACACCCTGGCGCCGAGGACGATCATCTCGGCCACCGGGACCACCCGGCGTCTCCAGGCGCTCGTCGCCGGGGGCTGGCCGCAGGACAAGCTCGCTGCCGCGCTGGGGATGACCCCGGGGAATTTCGGCGGGGTCATTACGGCGGCCCGAGTCACGGTGCAGACCGCTCAGGCGGTCCGAGACCTCTACGACGCCCGGTGGCGTACCGATCCCGCCGAGCACGGCGCTTCCCCGGGCGGGATCACTCGGGCCCGGCGCCGGGCGGCCGCCGCCGGGTGGGCGCCCGTCGGGGCCTGGGACGACGACTCCATCGACGACCCCGCGGCCTTCCCGGACTGGACCGGCCGCTGCGGCACCCCCGCGGGCTACCGCGCGCACTTCTCGCTGAGCATCCCGCTGTGCCAGCCCTGCCGCAGCGCCCGCTCGGCCAGCCGCAGCAGCCAGTGCGAGGTGGCGGCATGACCTCCCACGCCTTACCGCGCCCGTGCGGCGCGCTCGGCCAGCACTCGGGGCGGGTACGCCCGTACCCCTGCGGCTACCGGTGCTCCGCTCACGCTCCGTGGGCGCTCGCCGGGCGCCCCGAGCCGCAGCCCGGCCCCGGCTGGCCCACCGACGCGTGGGAGACGCCGTCTCCGCAGTCTGCCTCCACCCTCATCGATGAGCGTGCCGTCGCCTCCGGCAAGCGCCGCTCCAGCTCTCACGTCTACCGCGCCGCGCAGATCGCCGTCGGCGCCCGGAAGGACCACCCATGAACCCTCCCTGGCACACCGGCCGCCTCGCCGGCTTCGACCTCGAAACGACCGGCATCGACGTCGAGAACGACCGCATCGTCACCGCCTGCATCGTCCACTGCGGTGGCGGACAACCCACCCAGTCCGCCACCTGGCTCGCCGACCCTGGCATCGAGATCCCCGAGGGCGCCGCGGCCGGGCCCCGGCCCCGCCTCTACCGCGTCGCCGGGCTCGACATCAGCCTCACCGGCACCGGCATCGCCACGGCCGGTGGAACCGTCCGCGTCCCTACCAAGGGGCGCCGCAAGGACAGCATCACCGACCGGCATGCCCGGCTCCGCTACATCGCCGCCCGCGTCATGGACGAGATCGGCACCGTCGACCTCGCGTGCGTCGAAGGCCCGTCCCACGCCTCCATGGGCCAGGCCGGGCACCACGACCTCTCCGGCCTGTGGTGGCGCATCGTCGGCGCCCTGACGGACCGGGACATCCCCGTCGCCGTCATCCCGCCCATGAGCCGGGCCAAGTACGCGACGGGCCGCGGCAATTCACGGAAGGCCATCGTCCTCGACGCCGCCCGCACGCGGTACGGCGCGATCCTCCCGAGCGACGACGAGGCCGATGCCCTCATCCTCCGCGCCATGGGCCTCGACCACCTCGGCCAGCCCCTCGCCGAGGTTCCCGACGGCCACCGCGCAGCCCTCGCCGGCTGCCAGTGGCCCGTCCTCCCGCACCTCTGATCCATCCGCACGGCCCAGGGGCGGGACGCCCAACGCCCCGCTTCTGGGCACCAGCCAGGAGACGCCGCCATGCCGTGGTTCAAGATCGACGACGCGTCGCACAGTCACCCCAAGTTCATCAAGGCTGGCAACGCCGCACTCGGCCTGTGGCTGCGCTGCGGCGCTTACGCCGCCCAGCACCTCACCGAAGGCGTCGTCCCCGGCGTGGTCGTCCAGCTCTACGGCAGCGCCGCCCAAGTACGGAAACTCCTCGCTGCCGGCCTGTGGCACGAGCACGGCCACGAGTGCACCCGATGCCCTCAGCCGCCCGCAGGCGACTACATGATCCACGACTTCTTCGAGGGCGGCCGGAACGTCACGAAGGCACAGCACGAGGCCAACAAGAAGAGCGCCGCCGAGCGCGCCGCGAAGAGCCGCGCGAGCCGAAAGAGCAGCAAAAAAGCCGAAGATTCTTCCGCGAAAAGTTCTTCAAACGAAGACGAATCCTCCGAGAAAACTCCTCAAAAAGACCCCCGCTTTTCCGGATCCGCCGCAGGTCAGGAGGGATCGTCACACCGCACGCCTGCTGACACCGTCACACCTACCCAAGCCAAGCCAAGCCCTCCGTCTCCTCCAGAGGAGGAGACGGAGGAAGGACAGCTAGCTACGCGCGCGGGCGCGAGCACGACCGACATCGCCTACATCGGCGACCGCCCCCAAATCCCCGCCGCCTCCCAGCCCCTCGTCGCCGCGCTCCAGGCCGCACGCCTCCACGTCGGCTGGGACCTTCGCCCCGAGGAATGGCTCCTCATCGAGGCCCTCATCCGCCGCTGCGGCATCCCCGCCCTCGTCGCCTCCGCCACCGCCAGCTGGCAAGGCGCCCGCACCACGCCCCGCAGCGGCAAATACTTCCTCCCCGCCTGGCGAGCCTTGCCCTCCGCCGCCGCGGCCCCGGACGGCCTGCCAGCAGCCGTAGGCGGCGCGGTCATCCCCTTCGGCCCCACCCCCCGCCCCTCGACCACGGACCAGCGCGTCCAGCAGGCCATCGACCTCGGCCGCGCCATGCAGGCCCGCCACGACCAGGAGCACCAGTGATCACCTACGAGCAGATCGGCGAACTCCTCGGCCTCGCCGCCGCCCGCGACCAACGGACCGTCGGCCAGGCCGACATCCTCGCCTGGCACGACGACCTCAACGCCGCCAGCATCACCTACGCCGACGCCCGCGCCGCCCTCACCGCCTTCTACATCGCGCAAGGCGACCTGCGCCCCGAGGACCGCTTCCGCGTCACCACCCCCGACGTCATCCACCACGCCCGGCGCCTCCGCCGCGAGCGCCTGGCCAACTTCACCTACGAACCTCCCGTCGGCGACGCGGACCCGCACTACCTCGCCCGACTCCGCGGCCAGATCGCCGCCGTCGTGAACGGGAACGCCCCGACCGCCATGACCGCACCTGCCCTTGAGGGCGGACCGCACCCGACGGTCCTCGGGGCGCTCACCAGCGTCGGACGAGAAGTGCCAGACGAAGAGCAGGACGCGGTCGTCGCCCAGATCCGCCGCCCCGGCCCCCTCGGCGTCGAATGCCCCACCTGCCACGCCCCCATCGGCCGGCCCTGCAAGACCCGGCCGCGGAAGAACACCCCGCGCCCGCACGGCGCCCGCCGCCGCATCGCCGCCGGCCAACCCGCCACCACCGAAACCCCTGCCGAGATCGAGCGCCGCCGCGCCGCCGCCCTCGCCTACCTCTCCCGGGAGGGCGCATGACCGGCGCCCCGATGCCGCCCGAACTCCGCCGCAACCGGCCGCCCGCACTCACCGTGCCGTGCCCGTACTGCCGAGCCCAACCCGGCAACCGCTGCACCACCCCCAGCGGCCGGCGATACACCGCCCCGCACCCCTCCCGCCTCGACCACGACCGGAGAGCCCGATGACCCATCAGCCCACTGACCACCTACCGCCCGACACCGCTCACACTGCGCTCTCCGAGGTGCTGCGCATCGTCTCCGACTGGTGCATCGAAGCCAACGACGTCGGCGGCATCGACGCGGAAGACCTCGCATGGCGACTGGAGCAGGCGGGCCACCCACTGCCCGACGCGGAGGAGGACCGGTGATCAGTGACGCCGCCCTCGCCGTCATACGAGCCGCCCTCGACGACTACCAGCTCACCACCCCGCCGTCGCACGCCACCCCCGACGGCCAGACCACCCAGATAGCCCACTACCTCACCAGCAGCGGCTACACCATCACCCCCAACACCCCCGAGAACGGCCGCAAAGACCCCTCAGGGCGGCGAACAGGGGTCGCCGAACCCTTTCCGTGAACAACGCCCCGAACGGCCGTCAAAACGCCATACAGAGCCCTCACTCAAACGACACACAGAACGGACACCCATGACCACCAACGCACTACCCCACGACCCCTACATCACCGCCGTCACCACCGCCCTCACCGAAGCTGGACTCCCGCCCACCGACCACACCTGGACCGACGACTGCGAGACCCGCGGCACCTGGCGCTACCTCAACGCGACGATCACCCTCGACCCCAGCAACGTCATCGGAGAAGACCCCGACACCGTCCCTACGGGCACTCCGTGGCCGCACGGCCTACTGCTCATCTGGGAGTGGCACACGGGCCGCGAGGACGGCATCGAGGCCGGCCCCCTCTGGGAGTTCGCCGCACTGAACTCCGACGGCTCCAACCAGTACCCGACGGGCCTGCCGGTGAACGGCTACGCCTCGCCGGATGACGTGGCCGAGGCGGCCCGCCTGGTGGTCAACGGACAGATCCTGCCGGGCCACTTCCACAACTTCGGCCGGCCCGGTTGGGACGGCGGCCTCATCGGCGGGAGCAGCAGGTGGGGACGTGCCAGCGAGCTGGAGGCCGCGTGCACGGCGTGGGGCAAGGACGAGATCGCGTGACCGACCACCACATCCACCCCGGCCAGACCTACCGCAGCTGCGACCCCCGCAGCTCCACCCGCATCCGCATCACGTCGTACGAGCCCAGCCACGCGCACGCATGCGTCGTCGACGCCGTCACTGGGAAGCGGCCCCGCTGGATCCTCGTCCACTCCCTGCACGCCAGCCCGACCACCGCCACAGGGACGCCCCGCCGCACCGGATACGCCCTGGAGACCGACGAGTGACCCGCTGCGGACTGTGCGGCCGGCGCCTCCGCCGACCCGCCGCCGACGGCCTCGGCCCCGTCTGCCGCCGCGCCCTCCGGCTCCGCCCGCGGGCGCCAGTGACCGTCCCGGAGACCCCAGTGACCGCAGTCCCCGGGCAGCTCCCGCTCCCTATCCCGACCCCCACCAGGAGGACCACCTAATGACCACCCGTCGCTTCACCCGCGAGCAACTCGGCGCCCTGGGCGTACCGCCGTACGCCCCCGAGGAAGTCGTGTACAGCGACGTCCTGATCGCCGACGAGCACGTCACCACGCTGAAGTACACCCAGCTCCGCAGGTGCATCTTCCGCTTCGACGGCCTCGCTTACGCCGTCAAGTACGAGGCAGCTCTCGACACGGGCGCCTTCGAGGTCGGCGACGGCGGCCCGGCCCACCACGGCTGGCACGGCGACACCGTCGAAGCGACCCGCGTCGAGCCGCGCGAGATCACCGTCATCCGCTGGGAGCCCGTCAAGGAAGGCGCCTGATGACCAACGACCAGCTCGCGACCCTCGCGACGTTCGCCGCCCTCTGGCCCGTCCTCGCGGCTGGCCACGCCCTCGCCGACCACGTCCTCGGCCAGACCGACCACCAGTCGGCGAGGAAAGCCGCGCCGTCCCGAGAAGATGTTGAACTCTGGGGAGAGAACCCCCGCTGCGGGTGGGGTGCGTGCCTCGCGCACGTCGCCCAGTACCACCTCGTCCTCGGCGTCCTCATCGCCCTCGCGTGGGCCGTGCTCCCGCTCCAGGTGACGTGGGTCGGCCTCGCGGCCGGGCTCGTCGTCTCCGCGAGCACGCACGCGCTCCTGGACCGCCGGTGGCCGGTGCGCTGGATCCTGGAGCACACCGGCTCGCCCCACTTCGCGGTCCTGAAGTCGGGAGGGATGAATGGCCCGTACCTCGCTGACCAGGCCCTGCACAAGACCGCCCTCCTCATTGCCGCGGGGCTGATGTCCCTGCTGTAACCGCCGTCCGGACGGCGTCCGCGACCACCGGACAGCCTTCGGACAAAGCATCCGGACACGCCCCTCACCTGCACGGACATCGTCCGGACACCACAACGGGCGCGCCGACCGCCACGGCCGGCGCGCCCACCCCGAACAGATCACCGCACAGCAAGGACGCCCCATGGAAGCCGCCTTCTTCCCCACTTTCCTCGACGCCCTCGCCCCCGGCGAGCACACCCCCTGCTACGGCAACGCCGACCTGTACGTCACCAAGGACGGCGACTTCGGCCGCCTCCGCGCCACCTCCGCCAGGACGCTCTGCGCCCAGTGCCCCGTCCAGCAGGAGTGCGCCGACTGGGCCCTCCGGACCGGCGAGCCCGACGGCATCTGGGGCGGCCTCACTCCGCAGGAGCGCCTCGCGATCCGGAGGCGCAGCGTCAGGCCGCCGCAGGCCGAGTGCGGCACCGAGACCGCCTGGCGCGCCCACCTCAGCCGTGGCGAAGCCTGCCACCGCTGCCAAGTCGAGCAGGACGCGCGGATACGCGAGGGGCGCCTCGACCGGCTCGCCGTTGAGCACCAGCGGGGCGGCAGCGTGGCCGGGTACCGGCTGGAGCTGCTGCTCGGACTCCCGACGTGCGCAGCCTGCCGGGCCGCCCGGACCGCGTACTACCAGGGCCGCCCCCGCACTCCCAAGTGGTACCGCCGCAGCGCCACGTCCGTCCGGACGGCCGCCTGACACGTCCGGACACCCTCACGAGACACCCGGACACACCCCACCTGACCAGCACGGACACCCATCCGGACACCCCGGGCAGACAGTGTCCTCACCCGAACGGACAACCGTGATCACCATCCTCGTTATCGTCGCCATCGCAGCCTGGCTCCTCTACCGCGGCCAGCATCCGAAGACCGGCGCTGGCGCCTCCGCCGAAGCCCGCGCACGCCAACTCCGCACCCCGCTCATCCAGTTAGCCGACGCGTTCGGCATCCAGACCCGCCGCGGCCGCCAGGCCGCCCGCTACCGCGCCGGCGCCGAGGGGGAGCGCCGGACCGCCGCCCGCCTGGCCCCGCTCCGCCACGAGGGATGGGTGGTCCTCCACGACCGCGCGCTGCCCACCGGCCGCGCCAACATCGACCACCTCGCGATCAGCCCCCGCGGCACCGTGATCCTCCCGGATACGAAGCGGTGGTCCGCCAAATGGCGTGTCCGCGTCGTCGACGGCCGGCTCTTCCACGGTGACTTCGACGTGACCGAACGCCTCCGTGGAATCCGCCACGAGACCGCTACGGTCTCCACCGTCCTCGGCGTCCACGTCACTCCGCTCGTCATCATGGACGGCGCCCCCGTTGAAGGCGGCGAACTGGTGCTCGGCGGCATCCGCATCGTCCCCGCGGACCGCGCCGTCGATGTCCTCCGCGAACTCGGGCAGATCCCGGGGCAGCGTCAACCCGCGGAACTCGCCCGCCAGGCGGCGCGGCTGCTGCCGGAGTACACACGCGCACACCGGTAGCAGCACCCGAAGCAGAACAGCCCCGGCGATGAGCCGGGGCTGCTTACGTTTCGAACCACACCCGCCCCACCCATCACAGATTTGCGCTTCTAGGCACACCGCTGACCCGCGACGCCTATAGAGAGTGATGGGCCTGCCAGGGCCCGCGACCCGAAGGAGACTCTCATGACGGCAAGCACAGTGGACTCGGAGACGGTAGCGGTGGGCGTAGCCCAACGGCCGGGCACAGACCTGCCCTGCGCTGACGGAGCCCACACCCACCAGCAAGGCGACCAGGTGTACGCGGCCGTCGTGGACGGCGCCGGCCACCACGAAGAAGTCGTCGACTTCGCCAAGCACGCGCCGCCCGCGATCACCCTCATGGGAATGGCCATGGGCGGACTCACCGGCCTGATCACCGCCGGACGGATGGCAGATGCATACGACCGCCCGCCGCACATGTCCGCGATCGTCGCCTCGATGGAGCCAGGGCGGCCCACGAGTGTGCACTGGATCGGCGACTGCCGCGCCTACGGCTGGGATGGGAAGGCTCTAACCCTGTGGTCGCGCGATCAGACCATGGGCGAGTGGCTGCGCTGGAACGGCGGGGAGACCATCGAGATCGTCCCCGTCGAGGTCGCGGAGAGCCAGGACAACTGGGCGCGGCTCGGCCTCGCGCAGGCCACGGAGATGACGTGCCGCCAACTGGAGATCCCCGAGGACGTCCCCCTGGTGCTGCTCGTCAGCGACGGGATCTCCGACCAGGTAGACCAGGAGACCGCCGAGGCCCTGTGCCAGCAGCACGTCGACGACCCGCAGGCCCTGGCGGACGCGCTGGTCGCTGCTGCCGAGGACGGGGACGACGGATATCGCGACGACGCCACGGCGGTCGTCCTGCTGCGGCGCGCTACCTGAGAAGGCCGGGCTCCCCGGCGCGCGGCCAGCTCCTCCTCGGCCGCGGCGAGGGACTACCCCCGCGGGGGTAGTCCCAGTCCCGGCTCATCGCCAAGGCTGCTGGCGTTCCGGGCCACACCCTCGACCAGACGAGGTCTGGGAAGGTCCTCACCCCAGGGGGATGACGTCGAGCACCGCGACGGACTTGTGGGTGTGGCTCACGAAGATCAGGGCCACGGCCCCCTCGACGACCACCGAGCGGTTCCACTCGTCAGCCTCCCCGCGGGCGCGGGTCTCCCCGATCGGGTCGTAGCAGGCCGCCTCCAGCGCCAGCGTCAACGCCTCGCTCGCGGCAGGAGGGAGTCCGTCATGGATCGCCTCGGTGCCGGGGTCGTAGATGAGCCGGTACAACGCGCTGACCTCCCGGTCTGCCTGGATCACACGGCCGCCGGTGAGGTCGGCATGCAGATGCAGGCAGAGTATCGGATCGGCGACACTCCGTTACGCGGAACGAATCAGGCGGCACCGCGGGCACGGATCCGGTCGGCGTCCTCGGCCAGCCGATCAGTCCGGTCGACCCATTCCCCGGGCAGCGTTTCCCCGCGAGCCTCATGCTCGGCGAGTGCACGGCCCCGGTCGGCGGCAGCCAGGATGCGCTTGGCGACCGCCTCCCACTTCTCCGCCACGACCACGAGCCGGTCCACCGGAGCCTTGTTGATCTCGCTCAGGAAGCGCTGGGAGAGGGCCGGGTCGCCGAGGGCTTCGCAGATCGACTCGATGGTCCACTCGGTGGTCATGCCCGCCTCCTGGTATGGGATCACCAATCGTCTGCACGATAGCGCACGGGCAGGCGCGCAAAGCGGCGAAATATGCCACCGGCAGGTTCCATATCCCCTGTTCAGGGGGCACTCGTGAAACGGCGGAGCCCCCGCAGCAGCGGGGGCTCCACGCCTGTCTGTCGGCCGTCAGGTCCGGTCGACCTGCGTGACCCGCACGCTCTTGATGTCCGCGATCTTCCCGTTCTCGATCTCCGCGTCCAGCGGGGCGATGTCGCCCTTCTTCACCTTGCCCGCGCCCAGCTTGTCAGCGGTGATCCCCGTCGTGCCGAGCACGTCGCCGTCGGCGTCCAGGAACTCCAGCCGTGCGAAGTAGTCCGCGGCCTTCGGGCCGGTGTTGTGGACCTCGTAGTGGACCACGTACGCCTTCTTCCCCCAGACCTCGTGGTCCTCGACGCCCGCCCTGGTGATCTTCACGTCCTTGGAGGCGGCCGGCTTCTCGTCGCTGTCCGTCGCAGGCGGCTTCGCCTCCGCCGCGGCGGTTGACAGCGGTGTGGTGTCCTTCTTCGCCACCTCGTCGCCGCCGGAACATCCGGCCAGCAGGCCGCCGACGACAGCAGTCGCGGCGAGCGTGAGCGCGATCCTGCGCATGATCCCCTCCAGTGCCACGCGGCGATACCCCCGGCACCTGTGATCCGCGACGGCTCCCGCCGGACGGTACCGGCCAGCACGCCCCTCTTGGGGTAAAACGCGCAACTCCGCCCCCACCGGCACCCGGCGGAGACGGAGCTACCGCTACTCGCCGCGGTCCTCCCGGGGCCAGCGCGCGCTCTTGTCCCGAGGTACGGGATACAACAGCGCGAACCGATCTGCCGGCGTGCTGGTCCGGTTCACCTCAACCACCCGATCTCCAACACGCGAGATCCGCGTCACGATCAGCACAGGCAGACCAGCCCCTATGCGCAGCTCTCGCTGCTCACGGTCGCTTGCTGGGCGGGCCGACACAACCTCCTCCCACTCGATCGCCTCGCCGAGATGCTCTTCGATCCGGTCATAAATGCCACCAGGGCCCGTCTCCGCTGCCCCCAGGACCGGAAGCTGGCCGACGAGCCACATCGGCAGGTAGGACGTGGCGAGCTGGGACGCATACTCGGCATCCGGGGGGCCGACGGCGCGATCCCGGACCGTGACGTGCTCGCCCCGAGGGGTCCCGAGGATGTCGGCGATGTCGTCCGGCGGCACTGCGACTTCTCGCGTCGGCGTGCCGATGCCACGCCAGTCCTGCGCGGCCGGGTCGAAGTAGTAGCCGATCTCATCCCGGTACACACTTCGGTCCCTGATGAGAGTGGTCGCAGGGGCCGGCGGCCTAATGAACGTGCCTTGGCGCCGGATTGTGTAGAGCAACCCTTCCGCTACCAAGTGCTTGATCGCGCGGGTAATCGTCGCGCGCGCCGCGCCGTACCGCACCCGCAACTTCTCAATACCTGGGATCGGGCGGCCGACTGGCCAGGTACCTGCTTCTACGTCGCGTCGGAGCCGCGCTGCTACGTCTCGGTAGCTGGCCATCTCGTGGTCCTCTCGGGTCATCTTCCCTCCTACCCTACCTAGACCCCACCTACATGGGGTAGTGTGGTCTGTGTCAGAAAAGCAAGTGGCCCTGACCCGGTCTCGCACACCAGGTCAGGGCCTTGCGAACCCCTACCTGTCCAACCAGGAGGAACCCGCATGGCAACGAAGCCTACCCTGACTAGGACCGGGCTGTCGGTTTTGACCGCCCACCCGCGCCGCCGCATCGCCCGGCGCCACCTCAACGCCGCCGCCCGCGTCGACCGCGGCGTCCTCTACACCACCATCAGCGCCGGAATGATCCTCATCCGCCGCTACCTCGTCACCCGCGGCGCCAGCGTCGAGTTCGCTGACCGCTACGGCTCCGCCTTCGGCCGCGTCGCCGCCAAGGCCTACCGGGCCTCCCGCGACGCCGAACCCCGCCGCGCATGGTCCGACTCGACCGGGAAGTGGCGCCGCGTCATGGGCTACCTCCCCGAGGACACCCCCGTCCTCGACCGCGCCCTCGCCGTCTACCCCCGCACTGCGGGCCTCGCCCAGGAGCTGGGGGTGGCGGCGTGAACCCCGAGTACTACTGCGGCGCCTGCCGCAGCTGGCACGCCGGCCCCTGCAACATCACACACCGGCGGTAAGCGCTGATGCCGATCTGCTGCGGTCGCCCCATGGTCCGCCAGGGCCCCGACTACTGGACCTGCGACATCTGCTACGGCTCCTACCAGGGCGCCGGAGGCATCTGCCCGACGACCGTCGCCCTCCTGGCCGTCCTCGCGCTCAAGGGGGTGACCCGGTGACCCGCCGCCCCACTCCTCCGCCGCCGCCCCGCCAGGAAAGCCTCTGCCCCTGGTGCGGCACCTCGAACGAGCCGCCCTGCTGCAAGAACTGCGGACGCATCTTCGCGTGAGTGTCGCCGCTCGCCTTCCGCAGTGACAACCGCCCCGATGGTCGTGCCAGGTTCGACCTCCGGCCGGGGCACTCCCAAACCGCTCACCAGGAGCCTTCGCATGCCCAAGACCACCGAACCCACGGCGCCCGTCGCCATCATCCGCTACCTGAACCTCGGCGGCGCCACCGTCGAGATCCGCCCGCACCGCTACACCACCCGGTCAGGGCCGGGCCGCGCCTACATCGCCGAGCCGCGCGAGGTCGACGGCTACGTCTGGATCTGCCGCGGCTGCGGCACCGACGGCAAGACCTCCACGCGCGGCCACATCCGGCTCGACAACGGCTGCTACTTCCCTGCCGAACTGCCGGAGGCACGCGAGGACGCCAACACCCACGCCGCCATCTGCCGGGCTCTCCCGGCCATCGAAGGGGCGTAGGTGTGGACACCATCGGCGCCCTGAGGGTGGTCGCTATCGTCCTCGGCATCCTCATCTGCCTGCGGACCCTCATCCTCTCGGCTGCGGCGACCTTCCATTTCGTCCACGTCTGCCGCCCGCGGCACACCTCGTTCTGCTGCCTCACCTGCGATCGCATCGACCGCGTGTGGCTCCTCCGGCGCCTCTGACGGCTCTCCCCTCACCGTCCGTCCCGTACTGGCGGTGAGGGGAGCCGGAAAGCCCAGGACCGGCCACCGACCACTTCGGAGACGCCATGACCACGCAACACGCCACCATCCGCGGTCCCCAGGACCTGCGCCAGGACGACCTCGTCCTCTACCGCGACCCCATCCGCTACTGGGCTGGGGACACGCCGCACACCTTCGTCTGCCGCGTACGGGCTTACTACGGGGGCCAGTACGACCTTGTCTCCCTGAAGACCGGCCGGGTCTGGGAGAGGCCGCAGATCGCCTACATGCGCCGCGTCCTGCCGGAGGAGGCAATGCGGGACATCGACACCGCGCCCCTGCACGACCCGGCGGCGATCGCCGGGCTGGAGTCGGCCTCGGCCGCCTGGCTCCGCCGGCAGGCACACGCCTGACCACCACCTCTCACCCCGAAGTTAGGAGAAAAGGATGAGCACCAGCACCACCTGGCCCGTGGGCGTCCTCGCCCGCTACCTCACCGTCGCCAGCGCCACCATCGACATCCGCTACGACAACGGCCTTCTGCGAGCCGCGTGCGGCGGCGAACGGTGCCCGTGGCAGGACCGTAGGGCCCCCGAGGTCTTCTACAACGACGGCCCCGAGGAGAGGGACAGGAAGATCGCCCAGGTACTTCCGGACCTCCAGCGAACCGCCCAGTCGCACGCCGAGAAGTGCCGCGCGATGACCCGCCCGGAGGCGTGAGATGCGGTTCCTCTACTTCCTCGCCTTCGCCTGGCCGATCGTCCTCGCCGCCTACTTCCTCGGCGCCCACTTCGCCCGCTGAGCCGACGGCCACCCGGGCCGTCCCCGTCCCCGTCCGCCGGGGCCGGGTGCGGTCCGAGGAGCCGCCGGCTCGATGCGCTCGCTCCACTCCCCACCAACACCGCACTGGAGACCGCCATGCTCCCCTGCCGTCTCAAGGCCCGACTCATCGCCGCAGAGGCCCGCCGGATCGACCGCGCCGCCGCCGTCTACCTCGCTCTCCGGGCTACGAACCCGGACTACGCCGAGGTCTACGCCGAGCGCAAGGCCCGCCGCATGAAGCGCCGCGAGCGCCTCCTCAAGCACCTGTAACGACGATCCCGAGGACACCCCATGGACACGTCCGGACACCCGGACACCGACACCGGGCAGCCCCGCATCCCCGGCGTCCGGTACCGCGAGGCCAAGCGGCACCGGACCGAGACCACCACCATCGACGGCATCAGCGAGACCCGCGACGTCGAGTACACGGTGTACGAACCGATCCCCCCGCGCGACCTGGACGCCATCGTCCTCCGCGCCGTCACCGGCGTTGCCATCGGCGTGACTGCGCTGTCGGTCGCCGGGACCACCGCGAGCATCGGTGGCCTCCTCGGCCACCTCATCCCGACCCCGGTGGCCTACTCCGTCGCGCTGGTCTTCGATTTCGTCTGGCTCGCCTGCCTGGGCGTTGAATGGCTGGAGCGCCTGGACCCGAAGCGTGCTCGGCCTGCCTGCGTAGCTGGTTGGTTCGCCCTCCTGATCAGCATGGGCGCCGTCGCCGCGTACGGCGCCACCCTGCACCAGCCCGTCGCAGGAGCCGCCGGTGCCGCAGTCGGCCTCCTCGCCAAGGGGCTGTGGACGCTCGTGCTCCGGCACTACGCCGTGCCGCTCTCCGATGGTGTCGCCCACTGGCTGCGCCGTCGCCGGGAGAAGATCACCGCGGCGACGGCAGTCTCCGCACAGCTCCGGCGCCTGGACCGGCACGAGGCGTACATGCGCGCGGCGTACGGGACGACCGCCGTGACGGCCGCCGAGGTCACGGAGATCAGCCCGCCGTCCGCGCCTGTCCGGACAGCGCCCGCGCAGGTGTCCGCGCCGGTGGTCGAGTCCGTGCCGGTCGCGGCTCCGCCTCAGCCCCCAGCGAGCGTTCCCGCCCCCGCTCCCGCCCCGCGTCCGGACACGCAGGACAGCACGTCAGCGACCGCCCCCGTGCCGTCCCCGCGCCCGACAGACACGGCCCCGCCCACGTCCGGACAGGGCGTCCAGGACACCATCCCGGATACGTCTCCGGCCGTGGTCGCGCCGATAGGGCAATCCATCGCCGCCACTATCCGGACCGCTCTCGCCGACACCCCTGGCATCACCGACGAAAACCTCCTCGACCGCATCCGTAGCGTTCACGGCGACCGGTCCAACCTGGCCGACACCGTGACCCGCACCCGGCGCCGCATCGAGCGGAAGAAGGCGTCATGACCGCCCTCGTCGCGGTCGGCGTCTGGTGGTCGGTCAGCGTCCTCGCGCTGGCCGGCCTCGCCGCCACCGACCACCAGGCCGTACTCCCCGCCGTGCGGAAGACCGCCACCCTCCTGCCGCTCGCCGTCATCGTCGCCCTGATCTGCGCCCTCGGAGGCCACCATGCCTGAGAAGCCCGCCCCCTTCGTGGCCGTCACCCCGTTCGCGTTCGGGGACCCCGGCGACATGCTCGTCGCCCCCAAGAAGAAGCCAGCGCCCAAGGCAGAGAAGAAGAAGCGGCTGCCGGGGTCCGAGAAGACCGCAGGCGACGCAGTCCTCTACACCTCGCCCACCGAGCTGCTGGCAGACGCGAAACGCGAAAAAGACCGGAAGAAGCGGGAGCAGCAGGGAGCACGCGTCCGGCTGATCAAGGCACCCCGCCCCGCCCCGCAGCCGCCCGCCACCGCCGTCCCACCGCGGCTGGGCGAAGAAGAGTGGGTCAACCCGGGAGTGCCCCGCAGGCAGGTAGCGCCGCCCGCCCCGCCGAAGCCCACCGCCCCGCCGATCGGCGGGGCCCGCCTCCCCACCCCCGGCACCACCGTCGCCCTCGACGACCGCACCACCGGCTGGTGGCACACCCCCACCGCGCCCACAGGCACGCCCGAGGCGACCGAGGAGGTCGAGCCTGCGGCCGCGCCGCCCCCGGAAGCCTCCAGCGAGCTGCCCAACGCACCAGCGGTCGACCTTCAGAAGGACACCACCACGCAGCCCGACGCTGCCGATGAGGCGGCAGAGGAAGGGCAGGAGGCCCCCCGAGGAGAGACGCCCCCTCCGACTCCGGCCTCGTCCTCGTTCACGGAGAACCCTCGCCTCCGCGCCCTCGCCTTCAACGCCACTGCGGCCGCCATCGGCTACGGCATCGGTCTCGTGGGCCTGGCCAGCCACGTCTACCCGTTCGCCGACGAGCACCCCGAAACCGCCGCCGCATGGCCCCTCACCATCGTGGGCGCCTGCGCGGGCTGGAAGCTGGCCCGTACCGCCGCGGTCCAGGCGACCCTCCCTGGGGCCGTGGGGACGGTGGCCATGGTGGGGATGCCAGCCTTCGCTGCGGCGGCCGGGCAGCGGTGGACACCTGCCGCTATGCGGTGGTTGGCCGAGCAGGGCTCAGCTATCGGTCTCGGCCCCAGCACCGTCTCCCTGCTCGTCACCGCACTCGGTATGTGCGGCGGCCTGTGGTGGCTCGTCGACCGCCGGACACGCGCGTGGCACTGGACGTGGCGGCTCGCCGCCCGCGTCCCGCTGGCCTCCGCCCTCCTCTCGACTGCCCTGTACGCCCCTGGCACCTTCTCCTGAAAGCGGCACGACTATGAACTTCCTCGGCTCTATCACTCTGCCTGGCCTTGCCCTTGCTGCTGCCCTTGCTCTCCTCTTCGGGCTCCGCGGCTCCGACCGCATTAAGATCAATACGCGAGACAAGGCTGGAATCTGGGGCATCGTCACCGGCACCCTGTGGATTGCCGCAGGCGGGACCTGGGCCAACATTGCTACTGGCATAGGGGACATCCCCAAGTCCGTTATCGGGCAAGGTGGCTTCTGGGGCAACCCGCAGGCTGGTGGCACGGCCCTCATCCTGACGATCCTGATCTTCGTCCCGAAGTGGAAGCGGCTTGTATGGCCCGCCCTTCTGGGAATTGCCGCTGCGGTCATTTACGGGAGCGCGGGCGGCGTGTGGAGCATCTTCTCCAATGCGGTCCGTATGGGTATCGCAAAGCTCACGGGCGCCCTGTGATGCCCCTTCTGGAGATCTGCCGCGAATGCGCGGCCCCATTCCGGGGAATGCGGGTGATCGCTGGGTCGAGGGTTCTCCTCACCCCGGTTGTGCGGTACGTGGTGCGAGCACTTGTCGCGTTCGTCGACGGGCGCCCCGCTGGGGATGCCGGCGGGAAGAAGAAGGGGCCCCGGAAGAAGGGAGAGAAGGCCGCACCGGCCGATGACACCTCGAAGGCGCCGGAAGCACCGTCGCCGTCCGGTGGAGATCGGCTGGAGCGGCTCGGGATTCTTGCCCTCGCGTTGCTGGTCGGGTTCTCGGTCCTCGCTGCGGCGGCCCGCGCGGCCGCCGCAGCGCTGGCCCCGTATTCGGTGTACGTCCCGTACGCGCTGGCTGGGTTCGCCTCTGTATGGATTGTGGTCGCGTCGGCTGTGGCGCCACCGAAGCCCAAGAAGGTGAAGAAGGCGAAGAAGGGGCAGGTGGGGCGCCCCACCTCTCAAGTTGATCTTGAAAAAACGGCAGGGGAGACGCGCGACCCCGCGAACCCCGCCACCCAAAACGATCATGAAAAAAATGCGGGGGAGCAGCACAACTCAACAGACCCCGCCACCGCCCGCATCCAGGCCGCCGACATCTGGCTCACCCGCCACGTGATCACCGCCGTCCACGACGCCGTCCGTGCCGGCCGACGCGGCGTCCACCTCGCCACCATCCTGGCCAACACCCCCGGCCTCACCTGGGAAGCGGCCACCCTCCGAGCCCACCTCGACCGCCTCGGACTCCCCCACCGGCGCACCCTCAACATCCGCGGCGTCGGCAACACCGGGGGGATCCACGCCGACGACCTCCAGGAGGCCCTGGGAATGCCCCTGGAAGACGCTCTCCGCGCCCTCCCGGACACCCCCCTCTCTACCCTCTCCACCACCCCCGCCGAGAGGGCAGAGGAGGCCCCCGCCGAGGGGCCGGACGAGGGGCCTGTCGACACCCCCGCCGAGGCCCCCGCCAGCCCCCTCTCCAAGGGGGCCGTCAGGCCCGCGCTCGCCCGCTTCCTCCGCCCTTCCGCCGCCCGCTCCCCCGAGACCGCCCCGTAACCCCTACGGGCCCCATCTACCACCCCGGTAGATGGGGCCTGACCTGCGTATCTACCAGTTCATCAACCATCCATCTACCACCCCATCTACCGTGTCATCTACCACTCGCCCGACCGCCAGGACCCCCCCGATGCCGTACTGCTACCGGTGCCCCATCTGCGGCACCGAGTCCACCCCGTACGTGACCCGCCTCGCCGCCGAGCAGCACGGGGCCCGGCATCGGAAGCGCCGGCACTACGGCGACCGCCCCATTGGTGAGCGGATCGCCCGCGTCGCCTACCGGGGGCCGCAAGACGGCAATTGGGCCCCTATCGCGATCGTCGGCGCTCTGATCCTCATCGCCCTCATTGCCAAGATGCTCTGACCATCTCGGATCTGCCGATCAGGAGGACCACGCAATGCCCGAGACGCACAACTCCGTCGAATCCAGCAATGCCCAAGCGAACGGCGAGGCCCTTCGCGGGGCCTCGCCGTTCGCTGCTCCTGGGTATCCGGTACGCGCCCCTACCCTCGTCGCAGAAGGGAGTGTGCGGCATGGGGAAGAGCATGATACGCAGGGACGGGGCCCGCGCCCGAGAGCTAGAGATCGTCCGACTCAGAGTCCGGGGGCACTCATTCGACGAGATCGCGGAACTCGTCGGGTACCACGACAGATCAGGCGCGAAACGGGCGTGGGACCGCGTCATGGCCCGCGAACTCGCCGACCAGGCGCCGGACCGAGCCCGCGCCGCGCAGGAGGAGCTAACGCGTACGGACTGGATCATCGCCTCCATGGCGCCCCGAGTCGAACAAGGCGATTCGAGGGCCGCGCAGGTGGCCCTCAACGCGATTGAACGACGCTGCAAACTCCTGGGACTGGATGCGCCACTGCGCGTCAGCGTGGACGCCGAACAACTCGGATCCGAAATCATCGGGCTAATGGCCGACATCACGGAAAACTCCGATGGCAGCTCCTCCTGATTTCCGCCACATCACACGCCAGATCCACGACCTCGTCCACGCTGGCGACGTCCAAGCGCTTCGGCAAATCCGCGACCAGCTTAAGAATGAGGCGGACCGCCGCGCCGTCGGCCGGCGCGCGGAGCGGTATGCCTCCGATCCGGTCGGCTGGGTCGAAGGGCGCCTCGGCCAGGTGGTGTGGTCCCGGCAGGGGCAGGTGCTGGGGTCCGTACGGGACCATCGGCGGACCGCGGTACGGTCCGGGCACGGCGTCGGGAAGTCGTGGACGGCAGCCCTCGCCGCATGCTGGTGGCTCGACGTACACCCGCCCGGCACCGCATTCGTCGTCAGCACGGCGCCGACATTCGCACAGGTCCGCGCAATCCTTTGGCGGTACATCCGACGCCATCACAAGGCCGCCGGGCTGCCAGGCCGCGTGAACCAAACCGAGTGGCTGATCGGCGACGAGCTGGTCGGCTACGGCAGGAAGCCGGCCGACCAGGACGAGTCCGGGTTCCAAGGAATTCACGCTCGGTACGTCCTCGTCATCATCGACGAGGCATGCGGCGTCCCTGAGCAGCTCTGGGTCGCGGCGGACGCACTGACGACCGGACCGGATTGCCGGATCCTCGCGATCGGCAACCCGGACAACCCCGCGAGCCATTTCCGGAAGGTCTGCGCGCCGGGCTCCGGCTGGCACACCATGGGCATCAGCGCATTCGACTCGCCGAACCTGACCGGCGAGGAGGTGCCAGAGGAGATGGCCCTCGCTCTCGTCGGCCGACCGTGGGTGGAGGAGAAACGGAAGGAGTGGGGCGAGGACAACCCCCTCTACCGCAGCAAGGTCCTCGGAGAGTTCAGCGATGACGCCCCGACCCAGGTGGTCCGGGCCTCCGACGTGGCCGCGTGTCGTATCGCCCCCGACGAACCGCTGGAGAGCGACGTGCTCCTCCCCGTCGAGCTGGGCGTCGACGTCGGCGGGGGGTCGGACGAGACGGTCATCCGCGAACGCCGCGGCCGCCGCGCCGGCCGGGAGTGGCGTGCCCGTACGGACCGGCCGGAGCGGATCGCGCCGATGGTGCTGTCCGCGATCCGGGAGACCGGCGCAACGAGCGTGAAGGTCGACTCGATCGGCGTCGGCTTCGGCGTGATCGGCGAGCTGCGGAACGCTGCCCAGCGCGGCGAGCACGCGGCGGCGATCCGGGCCGTGAACGTTGCCTCCGCGGCGAGCCGGCCCGACCGGTACGTGAACCTACGCGCCGAACTCTGGTGGGAGATCGGCCGGGAGCTGTCCGCCGACGGCGGGTGGGACCTGTCCGCGATGGAGAACGCCGACGTCACCGTCGCTCAGCTCCTGGAGCCGCGGTGGGATCTCGACCCGCGGGGTCGGATCCGGGTGGAGAAGAAGGAAGAGGTGATCAAGCGGCTCGGCCGGTCGCCGGACAACGCCGATGCGCTCCTGCTCGCCTTCGCCCACGGACAGACCGCAGACGCGATCAGCTCCCCTGCGGGGGTGTCCCTCTCCCAGGTCGGGCACGCGCGGCCGGGAGGACTCGGCGCGATCAGCCTCGGACGTAGCGGACACCTGCGCTGACACAGGTCCGGACAGTGTCTGCGCTGGTCATCACGGTGTCCGGCGTCGCCGTCCGATCGCCCCGGCGTCCGCCCGGACATGCCCCCGGACACAGCCCGGACGGTGTCCGGGGAACCACGGCGTACACGCCCTTACCCTCCGAATGTGGCCACCCAGCAGATCATCATCGCGCTCCTCACCCTCGGCGCCATCGCCCGGACGACGCGCTTCATCGTCGACGACACCCTGTTCCAACCCGTCCGTACTGCCGTCGGGAAGCGCGGCGGCCGGCGATTCTTTGTATGGCTCGCCGACCTGATGGCGTGCTCCTGGTGCACGAGCATCTGGGTCTCGGCCGCCGCCGCGGTCGCCCACTGGCTGTGGCACGACACCATCGCCTTCCAGTACGTCGTCGCCGCGCTGACCGCGTCGTACGTCGTCTCCTTGGCCGCGTCGTGGCTGGACTCCCCGCCCCCGCCGCGGCACATCGTCCTGGACCCGCTCGCCGTCGACATGGCCGTCCGCGACCAGCGGCGCTGACGAGGAGGAGCAGCGATGGCATGGTGGAAGCTCCACAAGGCCCACAGACACGACGAGGCGGGCCGGCCGGTGCCCGGGGGCGCCGTCTTGGCCTCCGCCGCGCTCATCTCCAAGGACCAGGTCCGCACCGTCGTGGGGAAGCGCGAGGACTGGCAGGCCGAGGGATGGGACTTCTACCGCGCCGTACCCGAGCTACGGGCCGGAGTTACGTGGGCCGCGAACGGGTGCAGCCGCGCGCGCTTGTACGTGGGCAGGATCGACCCCGACGGCTCCAGCGATCCCATCCCTGTCGATTCCGACGGCGACGACGTCACACCGGAGCAGGTCGCGACGCTCCTCGCCCCGCTGGAAGAGCTGGCCGGCGGGCAGCTCGGGCAGTCCGAGATGTTGCGGCGCCTCTCCGTCCTCCTCGACGTGCCCGGAGAGTCGTACCTCCTCGGCTACGACGATCCCTCGACCGGCGCGCGCCGGTGGCTCGTGTGCTCCCCTTCGGAGATCACCAGCGTCTCGGGCGGCGGCACAATTCGCGTGCAACTCCCGGAGTCGGCGACCGCCCGCGTCGACCTGCCGCTGGAGACGTGCACGCTCCTGCGGCTGTGGCGGCCGGACGCCGAGATAGCCCACCGGGCGGACTCCCCGGTCCAGGCCCTCCGCGACCCGCTCCGCGAACTCCAGGGCCTGTCAGCTCATGTACTCGCGACGGTGGAGTCCCGACTCGCGGGCGCCGGCCTGATGCTGCTCTCCGACGACGTCGCCCCCGCGACACCGCAGCAGTCCGACGGGCCCAACCCACTGCACTCCAACCCGGTGGCCGCCGCGCTGCTGGAGTCGATGGCGACGCCGCTGAAGAACCGCGATAGTGCTGCCGCGATTGTCCCGCTGCTGCTCACCACGCCGGGCAGCCCGAAGGACAAACTGCTGTACGAGACCTTCGCAACCGATCTCGACGCGAACGTGCTCCCGCTGCGCGAGGCGGCGATCAAGCGGATCGGTACCGGCCTCGACATGCCGCCAGAGATCCTGACCGGTCTCGCGGAGACCAACCACTGGAACGCATGGCTCGCGGACGAGACCGGCATCAAAATCCACCTGGAGCCCAAGCTCGGCTTGATCGCAGAAGCGTTGACCGAACGGTATTTCCGGCCTGCCTGGGCGGCACTCGGCGTCCCCGACCCCGAGGCGTGGGCGTGCTGGTACGACACCAGTGAATTGCGACAGCGGCCGAACAGGGCGCCCGAGGCCGCCGAAGCGCACTCTCGCGGCGTGCTCTCGGATGCCGCGTATCTGCGGGAGTTGGGCTTCAGCTCCGAGGACATGCCAGACGACGAGGAGCAGCAGCGCCGTCTCCTGCTCCAGCTCGCCACCAGCCACACGCAGCTCGCGCCGGCAGCGCTGGAGGCGCTCGGCGTGCATCTCCCGGGCAGTGTCCGGACGGCGGTTGCGGACGCCGTCCGGACGCCGGTCACGGTGTCCCGGCCGCCCGCCGAGCCGGAGCTTCCGCGCAACTCGCCGCCAGCTCTGCCCGGTGTCACCGCGTCGGCCGCTGCGGAGGAGTGGCGGATCACCTGCCTCGACATGGCCGTCCGCCGAGCGCTGGAGCGGGCCGGGCAGTGGCTCCTCAACCGGGGCGGGAGGGCTCTCCGCGGCCAGATGCGCGACGTGCCACTGCACCGCATCCACGTTCACCTCGCCGCCGGTCAGGGCCAGCTCGACCAGATGCTCACCGATGCCTACCGGGAATTCCGCGCCGCGACTCCCGGCGAAACGTGCCTCCACCAGGCCGTCGACCGATACGTGAGGACTCTGCTCCTCGCGCGTGAGGAGCACCGTCGCGACTATCTCGCCCGTGTTCTCGCGCAGGCGGACGGGTGCGCCGAGGAGGCCGCCTGATGGCCGCCCGTGATCCGTGGTTGGCTGCGCGGATGCACGACCGCGCCCGTGTCGCCGAGGCGGAGCAGGCACTCGGCCCGGCCGTACGCGCCGCGGTGGGCGAGTTCCTCGCCGAGGTGCGCGCTGGGCTCGGCCTGGGCCGCGCGGTGACCGCCGCCGCGACGCCAGACGGCGGGGAGCCGGACTGGAGCGGGTACCCCGATGCCGGACTGTGGCGGCGCCTCGTACAGCAACACATCGTGCCAGTCTGGCGGCGGATCTGGTGGGGCGCCTACGGCAGGACCGCACCGCAGGCCCCGGCCGGGGCCGGAGAGCCGCGCGGGGATGATGAGGCCGAGGCGCTGGTGGAACGGCTGCGGGGATGGCCGGGGCGGGTGTGGGACCGAATGCGCCGTACGTGGCGCGACGGCCTCGCCCGCGGGGAGTCTCCGGCGCGACTACGCCAGCGAGTTGCTGAGCTGGCGACACTGGAGGGCTGGACCGGCGACGCCGCCGGCATGACCCGCACCGAGGTGATCGGCGCGCTCAACGCTGGCAGCCTCGGGGCCGCTCTGGACGACCAGGCCCGCACCCGGAGGCCCTGGGTGAAGGCGTGGCTGGCCACGCATGACGACCGGACACGCCCCACTCACCGGGCCGCCGACCGGCAGGAACGCCCGCTCGGTGAACCGTTCAGCGTGGGCGGGGACCGACTCCAGTTCCCCGGCGACCCCCGTGCCCGCGACTTCGGTCAGATCGCGAACTGCCGGTGCTCGATGACCTTGCGCCCGGCGCCCGACCAGTAGGAGAACTGCTGTGCTCATCCCCTGGACCTCAGCCCTCGTGGCCGCCGCGGAGTCCGCGGCGGTCGATATCGCTGACGACGGCACCTGGACCGGCACGATCGCGCTGGTCAACGAGTGGTCCGCCGACGGCCGGATGCTCCAGCTCGCCGAGGACGCGCCAGTCGATGTCCGGCCGCTTCCGCTGCCCGTGACCGTCCAGTACGTCACCGGCCGGGGGCACGACGGTGCCACCGTCGGGCTGATGACGCTGGACGAGGTGTCGCGGGACGGCTCGCGGCTGCTCGGCCGGGGCCGGATCGACACCGAGGACCCGCAAGGCGCGGCACTCGCCCGAAAGATCAAGAACGGGTTCTTCCGCTTCGTCAGCGCGGACATCGACCGGGCCGCCGGCCGAATGGTGTGCGTCGGCGAGGACGGCGACGGCGCGGAGGCCGGGGAGCTGTACACGCAGTGGCGCATCATGGGCGCGAGTCTCTTGGCTCACCCTGCGTTCCCCGAGGCGCAGATCGGCATGGCTGACCGGTCCGACGGCGCCCCGGCGGAGGCCGAGGAGGACGGCGATGCGGTGACGGCCGCCGCGTTCCGGTACGACGGCTGGGAGCCGCCCACCGAGTGGTTCCGGGCGCCCGACCTGGCCGACCTCCAGCCCGTCACGGTGGACGACGACGGCCGCGTCCGCGGCTACCTCGCCGCGTGGGGCGTCGCGCACCGCTCGTACCCCGGCCGCGCCGTCACGCCGCCGCGGTCGGCCTCCGGGTACGCGCTGTTCAACTCACGTCCGATCGCGACGTCCGAGGGGCTGGTGGACGTTGGCCTGATCACCATGGGCACTGGCCACGCCGCCCTTGGCCTCGATCGGCAGTCCGCCGCGGCACACTACGACCACACCGGCACCATGGCGGCCGTCGTGCGGGCCGGGGAGGACTCGCGCGGCATCTGGCTCGCGGGCGCCGTCCTGCCTGACCTCACGGACGAGCAGCGGCTCCGCCTCAGCCTGTCGCGGTTCTCCGGAGACTGGCGGCAGGAAGACGGCGGTCTCGAACTCGTCGCCGCCCTCGCGGTGAACACCGAAGGTTTCCCGGTACCGACCAGGAGGCGGACCGATCAGGGTGACTACGCGCTCGTCGCCGCCGGGGCACTCCCCGCTCCCGTCGAGGCGGTCAGCGCCCCGGGCATCGCCGAGCTGGTGGACGCCGTGCTCACTGAGCAGGACCGCCGGGCCCGCGCAACGGCTGCCGCGGACCGCGTCCGTACGGCCCGCGCGGCAATGGCCGCTCAGCGTCTGCGTGCGCCGCGGGTGACGCAGCTCGCCGCAACGGCGGACGCTGAGCTGGCGAACTGGGTGGAGAAGGCGGGTGGGTTGCCGAAGTACATCAAGCGGATCGCCAAGCACCTCCAGGAGAAGGGCATGACGGAGTCGCGTGCGATCGCGACGGCCGTCAACGCCACCAAGAAGATGTGCCGGACCGGCGACTTGAACTTCCCGGGCCGACAGAACGTGAACCCGGGATCGCGCGCCGAGGCGTGCGCGGCCGTTGCTGAGTGGGAAGCGAAGCGGGCCAAGTCGCGCGCCTCGTCCTGACGAGAAAGGGACCGATCATGGGATGCAACTGCGGCGGACGCTCGGGAGGGCGCGCCAGCATTATCAACAGCGGTATCCACAGCGTGTGGAGGCACACCGACCCCTACGGCGGTCAGGTGTCGTACGCCACCCAGAAGGGCGCCGAGATCGCCCTCCGGGCCCGCGGTGGACGAATCGAGGAGATCGACCCCCGAACCGGGAACGCGATCTCCAAGTAGACCACCGCGTACACGCCCTTACGATGTGATGACTCCGCTGGCTGGTGGGCCGGGAGCTGACGCCACGATCCCTGAAAGGGGCCGAAGCCGTGAGCTTCCTTGACGACGTCCTCGCCCAACTCAGCGAGGCCCCGGCCGACCAGCACGCGGATATCCTCCGCGAGACCATCGCCAGCGCCAGCGACCTCGACCCGTCCGCCGTCACCGCCGAGATCCTGAACCGCTTCGACGCCGCGACCGAAGGCGACGGGCCGACCGACGACAAGACCGTCACACTCCTGGAGCACTTGGCCACCGTCGCCGATGCGGTCACCGAGCACCAAGCGGCGATCGACGCCCGCGCCGAGCGGGCCTCCGCCGCCAGCGACCGCCTGCGCAGCCTCCAGGCCCCGGCCGCCGAGACGGATGCCGCGCCCGAGACGCAGCCCGACGCCCCGGCAGAGACCGCTGAGGCACCGGAGCCCACCACCGAGCCCACGACCGCGCCCGCCCCGGAGCCGGTTGCCGCCTCCGTCCGGCCGCGCGTCCCCCTCGGCCTGCACAGCACCACACCGCCCGCACCCGACGCGGACGGCCGCACGACCCACACCCTCGTCGCCGCCGCCGACGTGCCCGGCTTCGCCACCGGGCAGCAGCTCGGCGGCCTCGCGGACTTCGGCCGAGCGTGGGAGCAGCGGATGATGCCGCTCATCTCCTCCGGCGGCCGCGGCGGCGGCCGGCAGCGCGTCGGCGTCGCCCGCATCCAGCGGGACATCCCGCAGGAGTTCACCATCCGCGACGACCGCGAGGCCGACGAGGTCATCAAGCGCGCGACCGACGAGACCCAGCTCACCGGCGGCAGCCTCGTCGCGGCTGGCGGCTGGTGTGCCCCGTCGGAGACCCTGTACGACCTGTGTGACCTGCGGATCACGCAGGACGGCATGGTCAACCTCCCGACCGTCACCGCCAGGCGCGGCGGCGTGCGGTATCCCGCAGATTTCGACTGGGCCGCGATCTTCGGCGCCTGGGAATCCGCCGGATTCCACCAGACCGAGGCCGACGCCATCGCGGGCAAGGAGAAGCCCTGCCTGGAGGTCCCCTGCCCTGACGACATGATCGAGTGCCGTCTCGACGTCGACGGCGTGTGCCTGCGCACCCCGATCCTCACCGAGCGCGGCTGGCCCGAGAGGGTCGCGCAGTTCACCGAGGGCGTCCTCGCGATCCACGCGCACAAGCTCAACGCGTGGAAGATCGCGAAGATGGAGGCCATGTCGACGGCGGTCACCATGCCGGCCCCGGCCGCTCCGGACCCGAACGCGGCGATCGTCGACCCGCACGGCCCCGGCATGGTCGAGTCCGTACTCAGCATGCTGGAACTCCAGGTCTACTACCAGCGGTACCGGGAGCGGCTGTCGCCGACCGCGACGCTGGAGATGCTGGCGCCGATCTGGCTGAAGCCGATCCTGAAGTCGGATCTGCGGAAGAAGCAGGCGATCGAGCGGCGCTGGTCCGTGCCGGACGGCGACATCGACGCCTACCTCCGGTCGGTCGGCGTCAACCCGCAGTGGGTGTACGACTGGCAGGACGCCTACGCTGACCAGGACCCGGCCGGGTTCGGTGGCGAGGCGGTGCCGACGGTGTGGCCGGGCGAGGTCAAGGTGCTGCTCTACCGCGCGGGCAGCTTCTTCCAGCTCCAGGCCGACGTCATCAGCCTCGATGGCGTCTACGACCACGCCAGCCTTACCCAGAACATGTACACGTCATTGTTCACTGAGGAAGGCGTGCAGGTCTGCATGCGCTGCGGCGTCTCGTACGTCGTGACAATCCCGCTCTGCCCGAGCGGGCTGTCCGGCGGCCTCCAGACCACGAGCTGCGCCGCGCCTCCCGCGCCGCCCGCTGGCTGACCCCGTAGACCGGGCGGCTCGCCTGGCTCCGTGATGCACCCGCCGGGGCCTCCCCCGAGGCGAGCCGCCCTCCCCCTTCTTGAGAGCGCGGAGGCGCTATGACTACCCCACCCCCTCCTGCCCGCGGGGCGCGGACGGAGGTCGATCCGCCCGCTGTCGAGCCGTACTCCTACGGCCTGCTGGCGGCTGCGCAGGTTGTGACCGGTGATGGCCGGTGGCAGGCCGGCGGCGTCGAGTACCCGACTTCTGCGTGCGCTCAGGGCGGGTACGTCCTCGGCGCGTGCCCTGTCCCCGGCGAGGACGGTGCGACCAGCCACGACAAGCCTGTGACGGGCGCCCCGGAGTGGGTGGACGGCTCGGCGCCGTTCACGGTGTACTCCCGTGTCGACTGCTCCTCTGTCGGGTTCACCGCGGCGTCCGCGACGGCGCTGGCCCGGCTGCGGTACGTGGAGCAGCGCGAGGTCGAGCGGTTCTTCTCCGCGCAGGTCCTCGGCGCGAGCGACCCGCGACTGCCGGTCGGCTCGGAGCCCGTTCCGCTGCTGGTGGCGCTCGGCGCGCTGGAGCAGGATGCCGCTCTGCGCTATGCCGGGCAGCCGGTGCTGCATGCGCCGCGGTGGGCTCAGCCGTGGTGGACGCGGGATCGGCTCGTCTCCCAGCAGGGGCCGGTGCTCCGTACGGAGCTGGAGTCGGCTGTCGTGTTCGGGGGCGGGTACTACGACGTGCCGTCGGCTCCGGCCGATCCGGCCCCGGCGGGCGGGCAGTTCTGGCTGTACGCCACGGGCTCCGTACGGGCGATCCGGTCGGAACCGTTCGTCCACGAGACGTTCACCCCAGCCACCAACCAGCGTCTCGCCATCGCCGAGCGCACCTACGCGCTGGATCACGACTGCTACGTGGCCGCCGCGCTGGTGTCCCTGAACGGCGCCGGGGGTGCCGCTTGATGACGACTTTCTACCCCGAGGCAGACGAGACGCTGCCCGCCCTCGTGCGGCGCGTCCTGCCCGGTCTGACCCCCGAGGTGAGGGCTCGGGTGCAGGTGGTGACGGGTGGTGAGCGTGCTGGGCTGGTGGTCCCCGAGCACGCCACCCCCGTCGCCGAAACGCCGACCGCTGTCGCCCCGTCCGCGAGCGATCCGCCGGCCAGCGAGCCGAACCCCGCCGAACCGCCGACCGCCCGCCGCTCGCGGCGCCGCGCCACCCCGAAGGAGAACTGATGGCCTGTCCCTCCCTGCTGCGCGGCGTGGTGCTGCGCGCGACCCGACTGGACGCCTGTGGGCGGCCGATGTACGGCGACTGCAACCAGGTCGTGTCCGACGGTTTCATCACCGTGAAGATGTCCGCCGAGACCGAAGAAGGCGAGGACATCAGCGTCACGAAGGCCAACGGTCAGACGTGCATCGCCGAGTCCGGGTGCGAGCAGTTGTCGCACTACACCACGGAGATTGAGTTCTGCGAGGTCGATCCCGATCTCGTGCAGATCATGAACCCGTCGTTCGAGATCTACCGCGACGCTGACGGCAATCCGATCGGCTGGGACGACTCGGTCGAGCTGCGGTGTGACACCGGGTACGCACTGGAGGTCTGGAGCAATGTCTACGCTGGGGCCTCCGACGCGTGCTCCGGCGCCGGAAGCAAAGGGCAGTGGGGGTACCTCCTACTGCCGTGGGTCGTCGGCGGCGCGCCGGGTGACCTGGAGATCGGCAACGACGCCGTGAGTTTCACCTTCAACGGCCGCACCAAGGTGGGGAGCGGCTGGCGCAAGGGCCCGTACAACGTGCAGGCCGGGCCTGGCGGCATTCCGTCGCCGATGCTCAAGCCGATCGGGCCGAAGGTGCCTCGCCGCTTCTTCGTGACGACGATCCGGCCGCCCGAGGCGGAGTGCGGCTGCCAGCCCGTGGACCGGCCGACCCCGGACCCGGCAGACCTGTACGTCACCGGCATCGCGAACGAGTCGCCGCGCCGGACCGTGCGCTTCCGGGCGGACAACCACGGATTCGGCCCCGTCACAGTCGACTTCAGCGACGGCTCGCAGCCGCAGGAGGTCGCCGACGGCGCCTGGGTCACCCACGTCTACACCGGCGACGGCGAGCACACGATCCGGGCGTGCGACAAGGAGACGCCGGTCATCTGCGCTGAGCGGCCGGTGACGATCCCGCTGCCGGCCGACGAGCCGACGCTCACGCTGGAGACGAAGAACGCCGCCAACCCGTATGAGGTGACGGCGGTTGTCGGGCTGCCGTCGCAGTCTGACGGCTCTGCGCTGATCGACTGGGGCGACGGTACGGAGCCGGAGCAGATCACCGTCGGCGCGGACGGCACGGTGTCCGTGCTGCACGTCTACAGCGTCCCGTCCGTCTACACGGTGATGGTGCGCCGCGGCGACATCGACACGTACCGCACCCGTGAGGCGATCCTCGTGCCCGGCCAGGGCGAGGGCGGTACGCCGCCGCAGGTGACGGCCGAGCCGGACCTGTCGGACGCGTCTGGCCGCACGGTGCTCCTGCACATCGACAACACTGGCACGCCCACCAGCACCCCCGAAGCGACCGCCGCCCCGGACCCGGCTGACCCGTCCGGCAAGACGGTGCAGCTCACCGTCGACAACACCCCCACGGCCTGAGAGGACCACGACCATGGCAGGACCCACCACGATCGACTGGGGCGACGGCTCGGCGCCGGAGGACGGGCCCGAGAAGGGCGACATCTCCCACAAGTACACGAGCGACGGCCCGAAGAAGATCACCATCACGGACACCGCCGACCCGAGCAAGGCGACCACGATCGAGGTCACCATCCCGCTCGGCGGCTCCGGCACCCCGAAGGTCACTGCGGTAGCTGACCCGGCTGACGCCACCGGCAGGACCGCGAAGGCGACGTGGTCGGGGTTCCCGACCGGCACGGTCTCGGTTAACTGGGGTGACGGCACCCCAGCGCAGACCGGCCAGCCCGCATCGGGGGCGCTCTCCCACGCGTACGGCGATGGGGTGGCGGACGAGCAGACCATCACCGTCACCAGCGAGAGCGACGCCACCAAGAAGGCGATCGCGTCCTTCACGCCGGCCGCGCCGGCCCCGGACCCGAGTGTGACCGCGGAGACAGACCCGGCCGACGAGTCCGGTCGTACCGTGGCGATCACGCTGGCAGACTTCCCGGCCGACGGGGCGGTGAGCGTCACCTGGGGCGACGGCACCGAGGCGGAGACCGTCCCCGCGGGGACCGCAGCCGCCAAGCATGCCTACGGCCAGGGCGTCGAAGGCGAGCAAACCATCACCGCCACCTCGGCAACGGACCCGTCGAAGACCGCGACGGCCACCTTCACCCCGAAGGCGGCGGAGCCGGAGCCGGAGCCGTCGGTCACCGCCGCTGCTGACGCGGGCGACGCGACGGGCCGCACCGTGGCCGTCGCCCTCGCCGGTTTCCCGGCCAGCGGAGCGGTGCGCGTCGACTGGGGTGACAGCACGGCGGCCACGGAGGTGCCGGCCGGGACGACGACGGCCACGCACGCGTACGCCGCGGGTGTTGAGGGCGAGCAGACGATCACGGCGACGTCCGCGACCGACGAGACGAAGACCGCGGCCGCGAAGTTCACCCCGAAGCCCTCGCAGGAGCCGGAGCCCCAGCCGTCGCTGACGGCGGCGGCTGACCCGGCGGACGAGACCGGGCACACCGCGACGATCACGCTCGCCGGGTTCCCGCCGGAGTCGCCGGTCTCGGTGGACTGGGGTGACGGTGGAGCGGTGGAGGAGATCGCCGCGGGGGCGACGAGTGGCTCTCATGCGTACGACGCGGCGGTGACCACGGAGCAGACCATCACCGCGACGTCGGCCGGGGACGCCACGAAGATCGCGTCGGCGACATTCACTCCGGGCGGCGGCGCCGCGCTGCGGGCCGCGCGGAAGCGCAAGTAGAAGAAGGGGGCCGGTCATGCCGGAGGTGCTCGATGGGCCGTGCGGTCCGTGGCCGCTTGACGCGTCATGCTGCCCCGGCTGGCCGGCCGATCCGTCGGAGTGGTCGCCGGGCCAGCGGGCGGCGGCGGAGATCGCGACGGATGTGCTGTGGCGGCTGACGGCGGGGCGGTACGGGCTGTGCGAGGAGGTGATCCGGCCGTGCCGCCGGGGGTGCGATGAGCCGCCGCCGGCGGCGGGTACGGGGTCGCCTCTGCGGCCGGTGCTGGATGCGGGGCGTTGGTATAACCGGCCGTGCGGCTGCGGCCCTTCGGGGTGCTCGTGCGTGCCGCTATGCGTGATCGACCTGCCGGGCCCGGTGCACGAAGTGCTGGAGGTGAAGCAGGACGGACAGATCGTGGACGCGTCCGGATACGTCCTGCACCGGACACCGTCCGGAGGCCGCCTTGTCCGGACAGGCGGGGAGTGTTGGCCCTTCTGCCAGGACCTTCGTCGTCCGGACACTGATCCGGACACGCTGTCCGTCCGGTATCTGCGGGGCCTGGATGTGCCCGCCGCGGGGCGCCGGGCGGTCGGGCAGCTCGCGTGCGAGATAGACAAGCTGTGCGCGGGGACGGGCGGATGCACCCTGCCGACGGGCACCAAGAGCGTGACCCGCGAGGGCGTGACGTACGAGGTCGTGCCGCCCGGCTCGTGGCCGGAGACGCTGGAGGCGCATTTCCCGCAGGCGTGGGCGTGGGTGCAGTTGGTCAACCCGCACCGTCAGGCTCAGCCCGCGGCTGTCTTCTCGCTCGACCTGCCGCCGGCCCCGGTGGCGGCGCGGTACCGGCCGGAGGCGACGTGGTGACGACTCCGAACGACGTGCTGCTGCCGGACACGGATCCGCTCCTCGGGCCGGTGCTCTCCGGGCTGACCGCGTGCCTGTGCGCCGTGCTCGCCGACGGCGGCCGCCCGACGTGCGCCTGCTGCCTTGTCTGGGGTAGCCAGCCGCCGGCGCAGGACTTCTGCGCGTGCGACTGCGCCTCCGGGCACGGGCAGGCGTGGGTGCGCGTGGTCCGCCAGGAGCCGGCCGTCGTGGACCAGCGTCGGCGCCGCTGCCAGGTGTGGCGGATGGAGACGGTCATCGAGGTCGGCGTCGCGCGGTGCGTGGCTGTCGTGGCGCCGGATGGGCAGAGCGCGCCGACGTGCGAGCAGCGTGAGGCGGATGCGTGGGGGTTGGTGTTGGACCAGCGGCTGCTGCGGGAGGCGGTGGCGTGCTGTTCGGCGCTCGCTGACGTGCAGGTGCGGCCGGGGCCGGTCACGCCGATGGGTCCGCAGGGCGGCTGTGCGGGTGTGACGATGCAGATCACGGTGGAGGTGTAGCGGTGGAGGGCACGACGGCTCTCGTGTGGATCCTGCTCGGCGGGTGCGTGGTGGCGCTGGCGACGGTGCTGGCGCGGGCTCGGGTGGAGATGGCGCGGATTCAGGCGGACGCGGAGCGGCGGCGGAAGTGAGCGTCCGAGTCGAGACGGATGTCGACGAGGCCGCCGTCGCGCGGCTGGTGGCGGACATCGTGGGCGAGGTGACGACCGAGGTGGCGAACGCCGCGCGGCGCCGCTGCCCGGTCGATCGCGGTCCGCTGCGGGCGTCGATCCGGGCTGAGACCCGGCAGCGGGGCTCGGAAGTCGTCGGCGAGGTGTGGTCGGCCCTGGAATACGCCGCCTACGTGCACGAGGGCACGGGGATCTACGGGCCGACCGGCCGGCCGATTCGGCCGGTGCGAGCCCGGATGCTGTCGTGGGAACAGCGCGGCGTGGGCCGGGTGTTCGCGCGGGAGGTACGCGGGCAGCGTCCGCAGCCGTTCTTGGCGGATGCACTGGAGGAGGTCTCGCCATGGCCGGTCGACAGGACCACCCGGTACTGACCCCTAACCTGCGGCCATGACTACCGAATTCACCATCGACGGCGACGCCGGCCACGACCCCGATGCCCTGCCTCTCGTTTCTGTCCGTATCGACGGTGAGGTCTACGAGGCCCACTGCCCGAAGGACAGCGTGGGCCTCCTGTTCGCCGACCTCGCGGAGCGTGCCGAGGACCCGGCGGAGCAGCGGCGGATTGTGGAGCAGATGCTCCGCATGGTCCTCGGGCCCGACGACGCCGCGGCAGTGATGGACAAGGTGCTCGACATGGGCAACCGCCGTGTGGGGATCGGGTACGTCACCGACCTCGTCCAGCGCATCGCGGAGCACTACGAGCCACTGCTGCGGGCCCAGCGGGAGGAGATGGGGATCTCAGAGCCGTCGTCGGGCCGCTCCCAGCGTCGGGCCGGGGCGAAGATGACCACAGCGAAGAAGCCGCGGGCGTGAGGTTCGGCCCCGCCGTGCCGGGGCCACTGCCCATCACCATCGACGGCCGCTCCTACACCCTCGTCATCCCCGACGGCCGAACCCTCGCCGGTATCGCCGCAGCCGGCCAGTGGCCGCTCCTCGTCCCCGGCCTCATCGGCGAGGAGGACCGTACCGAGGTCGAGGCGCGACTCCGCGACCCCGCCGACCGGCTCGGGCTGTACGCGTGCTGGCGGATCGTGCTCGGTCTGGCGCCGGAGGTGTTCGGCGTGGAGTGGTGGGCGGCGCAGCGGCTGTGTGCGTTGGCTCAGGAGCGGTGGAGGGACTGGTCCGCGTGGTGCGTCCGCCGCGGCATCGACGTCGACGCAGCATCCGGGCATCGGATCGTGTCGTCGGTGTGGGCGTGGGTCACCGACAGCATCCAGGAAGAGAAGGACCTCGTCCGCGCCGAGCGGGAGATCTTCGATCCGCCGCCCGAGCTGCGCCGAACTCGCGCGGTGGTTCCGCGAGGGTTCTCTCCAGAGGAGTTGGAGGCGCAGGCTCGGCAGCTCGCCGCGTACGCCGATGACCCTCACGAGTAGGTGTTATCCCAAAGGCGCCGACGGCCGCCTTCCCGACCGCTACGGTCGCCGCATGGACTGCGAACACGCGCCCCCGCGCGTCTACGGCTGCTACCCCGACGATCCCCACCCCGGGCCGGAGCCTGGCCACGTCTACCGGGAGTTGGTCGGCGGCCCGCTCGACGGCCTCCTCCTGGACGTGACGGGGATGACCGACGCTGAGATCGCCGAGGGCGCCTACCTGATCACCGAGCACGGTGCACACGGGCCCGGCGGTCGGGCCGCGTACGGGCCGCGCGACGGCGATCCGGCGGCCCCCTGGGCGTGGGAGGGGGCTGTGTCGTGACGGACGACCAGCACACCGCCGATCTGCGGGGCGCGCTCCGGCAGGCGATCGCCTGGCTCCACTTCTGCGCCGGGCGGGAGGCCGCCTCCGACCCGGCGGTCGCGGCCTGGCTGACCGAGGCCGCCGACGGCATGCAGGGCCTCCTGGCCCGCACCGCGCCTGAGGGCGGACCTGAGGGGGGTGCGGGGTAGGGCCAAGCGCGCTTCATCTACCTGTGGGCCGGGTTCGCGCCTTCCTCTTGCTTCATTGTCATAGCTATGGCTAAGTTGGCCGCGAAGCCGTCCGCGACCGAGGGGTACGCAATGACCGAGCAGATCACCGGCGACTGGGCCGACGTCGCACGCAGCAGGGGCTGGGAGCCACTGGAGCCCGCTCCTCGCCGCCTGGACTGGTGGCGGCTGCGCTGCGTCAAGTGCGGTGCGGAGGACCGTCGCCAGTACGCGGCGCTCTCCCGGTGCCTGCACTGCCGCCCGCTGACCGCCAAAGAACAGGCGAAGGCGGACGAGCTGGCTCGTACCGCGGAGGCCCGGGTCCGTGACGCGGGCTGGGAGCCTACGGAGCCGTTCCCCGGCGCCGTGAGGGCCGGATGGTCGCTCAAGTGCCTGGAGTGCGGGGAAGTCGTGCGGCGCGAGTCCACCCCCGCCGTGGTCCGGCCCTGTGTGCACCGGAACCCCGCACCCAGCGACCCCGTCTGGTACACCGAGTGGCGGCAGCAGTACGAGGCCGGTGACACCGAGGCTGACAGGGACTGGCTGTGGCGCAATGACTGGGAACCGGTGCCCGGATTCCCTAGGCAGGCAGACGCCCCGGTACCGGTCCGGTGCATCCGCTGCGGCGCCGAGCGGGAGATCCCCCTGGGTGAGATCGTGCTCGCCGGGGAGACGCTGCCCGCATGCCATCACCCTGAGGGCAAGCCCCGGCGCCTGACCCCGGAGGAGGTCAGCCGACGTCGTGCGTCCCTCAGGGCGTTCAAAGACGACCGGTGCGAGCAGGAGGCGGTGGAGGCGGGCTGGGAGCCGCTGGAGCCCCGGCCCGCGCAGACCACCTCCCGCTGGCGGGTCCGTTGCACCAAGGCCGAGTGTGACCTGGAGGTCTACGTCCGGGTGTCCGAGCGACAGCACACCAAGCCGTGCAAGCACACGCTGAACACTACCGAGAAGCGGGGCCATGCCAAGTTCGAAGCGGCGGGCTGGACGGTACTGCGCCGCCCCGTCCGGGGTGGCCTGTCCACGAAATGGGACATCCGGTGCCCTACCTGCGGATACGAGACACAGCGCAAGGTCACCACGAAAATCGCCCCGTGCACGCACCCCGGCGCCCAGGGGGCCCAGTGACGATCGCGACGACCGTGTACGGCACCTGGAGCAGCATCGTCGATGCCTTCTCCAGCAGCCCGGACTGGGACGTCGACGCGCTCGTGGAGCCCAGCCCCACGTACCCGCTCCTCGTCGCCTCCGGAGCACTGATGGCGCTGCGCGCCGCCTACCGGGCCGAGATCGACGCGGCCCTGCCGCCCGATGTCTCCCTGTGCGGCGAGCGGTTCATCGGCCCCGCGGCCCCGGCTCCCGGGGAATGGGACGGCTATCCGCAGGGCAAGGACGGCCGCCTGGACATCCGGGCCTGCGTGAAGGCGGTTGATCTTGACGCGCTCGTGGACCGCCACGAGGTCATCACGCTGGAGCAGATCGGCCGCTCCGAACTGCGATCCGCGGCCGCCAACCCGTCGTCGGCCGCCAGCAAGGCTCTAGGCCGCCTCGGGCTCAAACCTCTGGCCCGCTGCCAGATCGACGGCCGCGGCCAGGCCGTCGCTGTCTACTACCTGCACGATGTACGGCAGGCCCTGGGCAGCAGGAGGGGCCGCGGCGCCCGAACAGATCTGTCGAAGACATCCTGAGCCGTCCCGCACCGACACTTGCCGCCGCCAGGACACCCACGACGACCTGGCGGCGGCGTTAGCCGCCCCACGGCGCGGTAGGCCGACCACCGTGTACACGCCCGAGGATGGGCCCGGGGGCAGGCCAGGGGGCGGTGCGGGGTAGGGCTAAGCGCCCCCTCATCGCACGGCGCGACGACCTCCGCGTGCGCGCCCTTGCAACGGGGGCGACGACCAGTAGATCAGCAGCCCGCAAGAGCCTCGCGCAGCGCTGTCATGTCCAGGTATTCGATCTCGACCTGCGTACACGTGTCGGCGCCGTACTCGTCATCCCACTGCGTGCTGTAGACCGTCGTGGTCGGCGTTTTCAGGGTGATGTGGGTGGGGGTCTTGCTGATGACGACCCCTCGGCGGTCGGGGATCCCGAGCGCTCGCCAGTCCGTCCACCCCTTGTGGGCGATCACCTGGTCCAGGGCGGCCACCAGGGGCGCCGCGTGGGCGATGGGGACACGCAGGGTGTGCAGGTCAATGTGCTCGATCTCGCTGCGGGCGGTCGCTTCCTTGGAGTTGAGGTAGAAGGACTCGCTGCGGATCTCCGTGGAGTACGGGCCCATGGCTCGGGTGGACTCCTGAATGGCTCCCATGACTACTTCTCCTTCAGGTCGGTGCGGGCGCCCTGGCCGGGCATGGCCTTCCGTGCGGCGTCGGCGTCGCTCCGGTTGTAGAGCATTGCTCCGGTGGCGAGGTCCCGGTCTACGGGAGGTACGTGCGCCAGGATGCTGCGGGCCCTTTTCGGGCTGACGCCCCATGAGGCGGCGCACTGGCGTGCGGTGACGAGTGCCATGCAAGGAACTTACGGGCACCATGCCCGGAAGTCAAGTGGTCGGGCACCGCGTACGCGCCCGTATCCTGACGCATAGCCGCTGGCTGGTGGGCCGGGCACGCACCCCGTGACGCACGGGGATGCCGTGCATGCCTGGAGGTGCCCGCCGATGCCGCAGGTCGGCCGTACCTCCGTCCAGATCACCAGCGACACCGCCGCCTACGCTGCCCAGCTTCGCGCCGAACTCACCCGTGCCGGGCGCGACGCTGGGCAGGCCCTCGACGACGCCGTCCAGCGGGCCGTACGCACCACGGGCGAGCGCGCCGGCCGCCAAATCGGCCGCGACATTCAGCGGGCACTCCGGACCGTACGGGCACAGGTCCGCGTCGAGCCAGACTTGCGCCGGTTCGAGGCCCAGCTCCGGCAGCAACTTCGTGCCCTTCCCCCGGTAGCGGTCCCGGTCCGCCCGGACACCACGCGCTTCCGCCGCCTGCTCCAGGCCGAGCTGCGCGGCCTGGACGCCGTACGGGTGCCGGTCACCCCGGACACGGCGCGGCTCCGCGCGGAACTCCGGCAGGCGATACGAGACGTCACCGCGACCGTTCGCGTCGAGCCGGACGTCCAGCGGCTCCGGCGGGAGTTGGAGCTGGCGGCGCGCGGCGTCACGGTCACGGTGCACCTCCGGCCCGACGCGACGCGCCTGCGTGCCGAGCTGGCTCGTCTGCGGCTGACGCCGATCGAGGTTCCGATCCATGCGGACTCCGCTGGGCTGGGCCGTCTCGGCTCCCTGAGCGGCCAGGCCGCGGGTGGTCTGGATCGCCTGGGCTCCAGCGCCGCCGCGGCGGAGGGCGGCGTGCTCACGCTGGGCCGGGCGCTGGTCGCGCTCGGGCCGTCCGTGGCGGCGTTCACCAGCCAGCTCGTCCCCGCAGTGGGCATCCTCGCGGCCACCCCGACGACGATTCTTGGGGCTGTCGCCGCGTTCGTGTCGCTGCGGGTGGCCCTGAGCGGGACCGGCGACGCGTTCAGTGCTGCGCTGCACGGCGACGCGAAGGAGTTCGGCGAGGCGCTGGAGGACCTTTCGCCCAAGGCGAGGTCCGCGGCCCGCGAGGTGCGTGCCCTCCAGCCTGCTTTCGACCGGCTGAAGGAGAGCACTCAGGACGCGTTCTTCGGCCAGCTCGCCGGGGACATCGCCAAGACCGCCGCCGCGCTGAGCCCACTGCGATCAGCGATGGCGGGGGTCGCCGCGGGGTGGGGGCGGATCGCCTCGGCGTCGCTGGCAGCCGTGCGGGCGCAGTCGTCGGTGTCGGCGCTCGGGAGCGTATTCGGCGCGGTGCGCCGCATGCTGGATGCGATGGCCCCCGCGATCCAGCGGATGCTCCAGGGCTTCATCGCGATGGGCGGCGCGGTCGCGACGGCTTTCGGCGGCCGGGCGGCGACGGCGATGGCCAACCTTACCGCGCGCTTCGGGGACTTCATGGCGCGGGCGGCGCAGTCTGGGCAGGCGGTGGCCTGGGTCCAGGGCGCGATCACCGTCTTCCGTCAGCTCGGCGCCGTACTCGCGCCGCTCGGCGGAATCATCGCGGATGTCTTCGGCGCCCTGGCGGCCGGTGGCGGCGGGGTGCTGGGTGCGCTCGGGCCGGCGCTTCAGACTCTGCGGTCCCTGGTCCAGCCGCTCCTGCCGACCATCGCCCAGCTCGCCGCGCTGATCCAGACGGTTCTGGGCACGGCGATGCGGGTAGCGGCGGCTGCACTAGGTCCGTTCATCAAGGCTCTCTCCGGCGGCCTCCAGCAGGTGCTTCCGGTGGTGTCCCAGGCTTTCACGCAGCTCGGGGCCGCGTTGCAGCCGGTGGCGCGCGAGTTGGGCGGTGGTGCGCTGGCGGCGGCGGTTCGTGCGCTGGTGCCGGTGGTGACCGCGCTCGCCCCGGTGGTCGCCAGCCTGGGGAAACTCTTCGGCGCGGTGCTCGGTGCGGCCCTGAAGATCGTTACACCTCTCCTGGCCCCCCTGGGGCAGGCGATCGGCGGCGTGCTGACTGCGCTACAGCCGCTGGTCCCGGTCGCTACGCAGGTGGCGTCCATGCTGGGTAGCCAGCTCGGTTCCATGGCGCAGGCACTCGTGCCGGTGCTGACGTCCCTGGCCGGCGTCGTAGCCCAGGTCACCAGGGCCGCGGTGCCGCTCGTCAGCCAGGCCCTGCGGGCGCTGCTGCCGCTGCTGCCGATGCTGGCGGGCAACTTCCGGGCCATGGTCGGGGCCATCGCCCCGCTGATCCCGCCCGTCGGGGATCTGCTGGTCAGCATGGCGCCGCTGCTGGCGCTGCTGCTCCGCCTCGCCACTCCCGTGATCAAGGTCGCGGCGGCTTTCGCGAGCTGGGGGCAGCTCACCATCGTCGTGCCGGTCGTCGCGAAGATCGCGTCCGTTGTCGGTGACGTGATCGGCGTGCTCGCGTCCTTCGAGTCCGCCGTGGCGTCGCTGCCAGGCCGCATCATCTCGGCGCTGTCGTCGCTCGGGTCGACGGTCGGAGGGTTCTTCTCCTCTCTGTGGCAGTCCATCACCTCCGGCGTCTCGACGGCGGTGTCCTCCGTCGTCCAGTTCTTCTCCGCGCTGCCGGGCCGGGTTGTCGCTGCTCTCCAGGCGCTGCCCGGCATGCTGTACGAGGCGTTCACCTCGGCGATCGCTAGTCTGGGGATCGTCGTCCTGAGCGCCTTGGCTGGCGTGGTCTACGTGTTCACAGAGCTGCCGGGGAAGATCGTCTCCGCTCTGTCGTCTCTGGGCAGCACGATCGGCTCGTTCTTCGGCAACGCCTTCTCCTCGGCGCTGGCGGCTGTCCGGTCGTTCATCGCCTCCGTCGGGTCGTTCTTCGCCGCGCTGCCTGGTCGCGTCGGGTCGGCGCTGGCGGCCCTGCCCGGCCGGGTGGTGTCCGTCTTCCGCTCGGCAGGGTCTTCGGCCCTGAGCGCGGTGCGGTCGCTGGGCTCGTCGGTGGTCTCCTTCTTCTCCGCGCTGCCGGGCCGGATCGGGTCGGCTCTGTCGTCGGTCGGGTCCCGGATCGCCGGGGTCTTCAGCCGGGCGTGGGACGCGGCCAGGTCGGCGGTCGGCTCGCTGATCTCCGGCATCGCCTCCATGTTCACGTCGCTACCGGGCCGGATCGCTTCGGCGCTCGGCAACATCGGCGCCACGATCGTCAACAAGATCAAGAGCGGCCTCCCATCGGCCGTGCGCGACCTGCTGCCCTTCGCTGACGGCGGCATCGTCCGCGTAGCGACTCCCGCACTCATTGGCGAGGCAGGCCCCGAGGTCGTCATCCCGCTAACACGTCCGCGGCGTGCTGCCGAGCTGGCGCAGCAGTCCGGTCTCCTGGACCTCCTCGCCCGGCATGGCGCCGGTGGCAGGGGAACGCAGATCACGAACAACTGGAACATCAGCTCGCGTATGTCCGATCCGATGGTGCTTGCGCAGCACCTCCAGGGGCAGATCGCCCGAGCGGCGGGGGTGTAGCGGATGCTCGCGGACTACATGGACCTGGCGGGCAGCGAGATCGTCAACTCGGCCCGCGCCGCCGTGTACGCGCGGGCCCGCGGGGTGCCGGTGCAGTGCGATCCGTGCCCGGAGCTGCCGGCCGCGCTGGGGGACATGCCGTACGTGGATCCGGCGACGGACGAGGCGCCGTGGTTCGACCGGGCGGTCCCGGAGTCCGCAGGTGTCCTCGGCGTCCTCGGGCTCAGCGTGGCCGGGTTCGACTCCGCTCCGGTCAGCCGCGAGCCGACGCAGCTCATCGGGGACGGTGCCGCACTCGGCCCGATGCGGCGGAAGCATCGCGAGATCGCGTACACGGTGCTGCTGATCGCCGTGGACGAGTGCTCGCTGTCGTACGGGCTGGAGTGGCTGGCCAGCGCGCTCCAGGGCAGCGCGTGCGGTCCGGCGACGTGCGGCGGTGACGAGTTGTGTGTCTTCTCGTGCTGCCCGACCGACGGCTCGCGAGAGCTGCGGCACGTCTACGACGTGGGGCTTCTTGACGGCCCGCAGGTCACCGAAACGAAGTACCTCGGCTCGGGCGCGGTCTTGGCGACCGTCACCTTCAGCCTCGCCGCAGGTACGCCCTGGATCTACCGCGAGCCGCTGGTCACGCGGTCAGACGGCTGGGTGTCGCTCGGCGGTGGCGAGATCGTGCCGTTCGTGGACCCCGATCAGGTCTACGACGAGTGCCTGACGCCGCGCCCGTGCTTGGAGGACCCGCTGTGCCCGTCACCGGCCCTGCCTCCTCGGCCGCCGGCGCCGGTGAGCCCGTGCTATCCGACGGGCCTGGGGGATTTCCGGCGGACGCGGATTCAGGTGTCGCCGCTGGAGCAGCCGTCGTGGCTGGAGACGGTGCCGGTGCTGGAGGTGGAGACCGGCGAGCACGAGATGCGGCGGTTGATCGTGCGGTTCTGGGCGAATCCGCAGGGGTCCCCCTGCGGGGAGTACAACGATCCGTGCAACGCGTGTACGGACATGGTGATCAGCTACCTGCCGGGGGGCTCCACGCTGACGGTGGACGGCCGTGTCCAGCGGAGCGTGGTGGAGTGCCCGCAGGAGCCGATCGGCACGGCGACGGCCCCACCCACGATCTTCGGGGCGCAGGGCGCTTCCTTCCAGTACCCAACGTTCAGCTGTCCCACGGGCCTGTGCGTGGAGATCTGGTCGCGGCTGGACTTCACGGCGCCTGACGCGCGGGCACGGGTGCTGCTGGTGCCCCGATCGGATGTGGGGTGACGCAGATGCTGGGGTGCGCAGAGAACTACACCGCGGCCATCCACTGGCGCGGCGGTGCGCAGGCGTTCGTGGCGGAGTCGGCAATGGCGGGCCTCACCTCGTGCACTTGGGGGCGGACGTTGAACGACGTCTCAGAGGCCCAGATCACGGTGGCCAAGGGCGGGCCGGGGCCGGACTGCTGCTCGGCTCTCGGGCAGGTGGAACCGTGGGTTCACGAGCTGACGATCTACCGGGATGGTGAGTTGGTGTGGCAGGGGCCGGTCACCAAGGTGACGGAGCACCGGGACAGCATCGTTGTGGACGCGCAGGACGTTTTCGCGTGGCTGGACAAGCTGGTGAACACGACGCTGATCCGCTACGTGGACGCGTCGGGGCCGGACGGCCGTTACCGGGCGCCAGTCACGCACATCGCCTGGAACGTCCTGCGGCTGAACTTGCGCGACGAACTGTCGCAGCCGCACGACTATCCGCAGGTCATGGACTACATCGTCCGTCGCGACCCGAGCGAGCGTGTCCGCTTCGAGAAGGACGGCACGCACAACAAGTCCATCTGGAACACCTACGTCGGCGACATCTGGCGCGAGCTGGCGAAACGTGGCCTGACGTGGACTGCGGTGGGGCGCTCCCTGCTGCTGCGGGGTCGGCCGACGGACTCAACGGTCGCGCTGGCCCGGCTGGAGCTGGACCACATCCTCGGGGACGTCGAGGTCATCAAGGACGGCACGAGCGCAGCGACATACGGGTGGGCCACGACTCAGCAGGAGCAGGACATCGAGGACGGTCTGACGGTCGGCACGGGCCGCACGGGCACGCCGTACGGGCGCCTGGACACCCTGGTGAAGGTCCAGGGGCAGGACACGAGCGCGGCCGATCTTCGGCAGGCGGCACGGGAGGCAGTCGCCGGCCGGTATCCGGTGCCGATGACGATCAGCGTGCCGGACGGGAGCCGGCTCTCCCCGCTGGCCCCGGTCGGAGTGGAGGGGCTCGTGCCGGGCGAGCGAATCGACGTGCTGGCGGCCGACTTCTGCATGCCGGTGGCGCAGGGGTTCGCTCTCACAGACGTGGTAGCGGAGTGGGGCGATGGCGGCGAGAAGATCGGGATCACGCTCGTGCCGCTCGCGGATGTCGACGAGGCGGTGGCGTCGTGAGCGCGCCCGTAGCGGGCCAGCGGGCCGGGCAGAGGCCGATGCGCGCGGCCGTCGCAGCGCAGCGGGCCCTGGGCCGTATGGCTGCTGATCAGTCGTCGGTCTCTGGCGAGCTGATCGTGAACATCAGCGGCCGTTGGTACCGGCAGCACATCGACGACCGTGGGCAGATGCACCGGGACCCGATCCCGGCCCCATGAGAGGAGAGTAGACATGGCCAGGTGTGGATGCTCAGGGAGCTGTTCGTGCGTCGTACGCGGAGCAGCGCCGATCACGGTGACGGGCAACGGGTCCGTGCAGCAGCCGTACGTCGTCGGCCTCGGGCAGGACGGGCAGACGGGCTGCGAGGCGATCACCGCTTGCGTGGCGCAGAACCTCGGACCCGGTCTGGCGTACGACAAGGGCACCGGAAAGATCCAGGCGCGGCTCTCCCGCGACGCCGGGCAGACGCTCCGATTCGGGTCGGACGGCGGCCTGCTGGACACCGCAGGCGGCGCCCCGTCGCCGGAGACGTGCGGGCGGACGATCGATTCCCTGCCGGCCGCGCCCGACGTGGTAGGGGCGTACGCGCTCGCGGGCCTGCACAACCCGTACTCCAGCCCATACGGGGTCGATTACTGCCTCGCGCACCAGGTGGACATCATCGGCATGTCGGTGGCGACCACTTCGGACGACGTGGGCGTGGTGAGCGACTACGACGACTGCAAGATCACCGAAGGCAGATCGTCCGTCTACGTGACGCAGGACATCCGGCGGATGAGCGCGTCCACGGTGAACAGTACCTACAACTACGCAGGCAACGTGGACGATCCGATCGCCTACCAGAGGCCGCAAGGCGCCCCCCGCAGTGACCGCCGCGGCGGCTGGTACGGGTGGCTGGCTCAGCGGTACCACCAGCCGCTGCTGACGGACATGCTCAACAAGGTCGGCGGCAAGGCCGTGGTGATGCTCCAGTGCCACCTGCCGGAGGGGGCGGCGCACCCGACGGAGGCAGAGAACATCGGCGGGGCGATCCGGTCGGTGCTCCAGTGCTGCGCGCAGGCATGGGCGATCATCGCGGTCCGCGAGTTGGAGACGGCCACGACGGTCGTGAACGCGGGCATCACCGCGTGCGTCGTGCCGCCGCGCGCCAAGGTGTACGGCGACACCCGTGTACCCATCCCGCCTGCGGACGTGGTGGCGAGCGGTGCCACCTGGGTCATCTTGGATGACCTGTACCACAACAAGGTCTACGAGGCGTACCGGGACGCCGGGCTGAATGTCCTGATGTGGGGGAACTCCCGGCACTCCTGGAGGGACCGGGTGCAGACGCTGGGCATCAGGGGCGGCTACGTGCTGGACCCGGTGTACTACCGGGGGCCCGAGGAGCACGACTACCGCGGCGAGGTCGACCCGTGGGAGCACCGCCGACCTGGGGTCGGGCAGCTGACGTACCGGACGGATCACCGCGACGTGATCTCCACCGGCGGCTACGTCCGCGGCCGCGCGGAAGCCGGCGAGCAGGGGCTCATCATCCCGGGCGGCTACGGCGACGGACAGGGACGCCCGAGCATCCTGATCGGCTGGCTGTGCCCGCTCCCGGATCCGAACAACTACACGCTGAGCTGGGCAATGAAGTGGAACGGGCTGCCGAGCCCCGCCTCGGCGACCACGAAGATGGGCATGCTCTTCGGTGCTGCGAGCGACGCGGATACGTACGAGTGGCCGCAGAACGATCCGGTCCTGAACCCGCTGCGGGTCCTTCCCGGCCAGACGGCGATGTACCGCGCCTACCAGCGGACGAACGGCGAGATCGGGCTGGCGAAGTGGGTGCAGGGCGAGTACCAGTACCTTGCCACGAAGTCGTCGCCGGCCATCGCGGCAGGGGTGTGGAACGACTACGAGCTGCGCGTGCAGCCCGACAGGATCACGCTCACCCGGATCACCTCTGGCGGTACGCGGTACACGGTGGCTGCGGCCGATACCGAGTACCGCGGCCCGTACTTCTTCCTGGAGAAGGAGGAGTCCCTGGCCGGTCAGCCGGAGCACCGCTTCGAAGCGAAGGTCAAGAACATCGCGTATCGGGCCGGCGGCTGAGCCGCGCCCGCAGAAAGGAATCTCCATGATCAAGGGTGTCGATGTCAGCTCGTACAACACGTCCTACTCCGCGGACGGCCAGGACTTCGTGTTCGTCAAGGCGACCGAGGGCCGCTCGTACATCAACCCGCACCAGTCGGCGCAGGCGGCGAAGGCCCGCAAGGCGGGGGCCGTGGTGGGCTTCTACCACTTCCTGTGGCCCGGCAACATCGCGGCGCAGGCACGGTACTTCGTCGAGAAGTGCGCCTCGGTACAGGGCGACCTCCTGGCCGCCGACTGGGAGCGGACCGGCTCTGGCACGGCGGCGAGTTGTGCGGAGAAGGACCAGTTCATACGCGAGGTGAAGCGACTCAGGCCCGGTCACCGGGTGCTGCTGTACTGCAACCGGGACTTCTGGTTGAACCGGGACACCTCGTCGTATGCCGGGGAGGGGCTGTGGATCGCGGACTACGTCACGGCCGGGCGGCCGCGGGTGAAGGGGAAGTGGCTGATCCACCAGTACACGGACCGGCCGCTGGACAAGGACGTCGCGGACTTCCCGAGCAAGGCCGCGCTGAGGGAGTGGGCGGGCGGCAGCAGCGGAGGAAGCCGGCCGTCGGTGGAGCTGGCCAAGGTCGTCGCCGCGGCCAAGGCCGACCCACCGAAGGCCGGCACGCCGGTGTCGTACGTCGGCGTCCGTACGGTCGAGGCTGCCCTCGCTGACGAAGGTCTCCTCGCTCGGGGGTACGTCGATGGGCACTTCGGTACGCAGACCAAGGCCGCGTACGCGACGTGGCAGCGCAAGCTCGGCTTCTCCGGCCGTGACGCGGACGGCATCCCCGGCAAGACCAGCCTCGCCCGGCTCGGGGCGAAGCACAACTTCGACGTGAAGGGCTGACGATGACGACTGCTGCATTCTGGAAGGCGACCGTAGAACGCGTCCTGCGCACCTTCGCGCAGGCGCTGATCGCCGTGCTGGGGGCTGGTTCCTTCGGGCTGCTGGACGCGCCGTGGGGCGCCGCGCTGAGTACGGCGGGGATGGCCGCGGTGCTGGCGCTGCTGACGGCCGTGGCAGCGTCCGGGCCGGCGGGCGGTCCCGGGATCACGGAGATGGTGAAGCGGAGACCGGAGGTCGGCCAGTGACTGAGCCGCAGGCGGTCGCGGCGGAGTTGGCCCAGCTCCGCGGGGAGATCGCGACGGGTCTGGCCGAGATCAAGGGCCAGCTCGCCGTCATGGCAGAGCGGACTAGCCGGACCGATCAGGATGTCGCGGATCTGCGGACGGAGGTGGACGAGCTGAAGCGCCGCCGGTGGCCGCTGCCGGCCGTCGGCGCGTTGACGGGGCTCGCTGCTCTGGCGGTTGCTGTGGTCGAAGCGACGACTCGGTGAGCATGCCAGCTGCGCGAGCTACCGGGTACGCAGGATCTCGTCGGCCTTGTCGAGAGCGAGGTGCCAGGGGAATGGCCGTCGTTCTCCGGGCTGGTTGGGCTCGAACCCTCCCCGGCCGTACAACATGTTCACGCCCGCCCCGCGCAGTGTCGCAATGGACTGGTCGAACTGGGGATGCTTCGCGTAGGCCGCGTTGACGCACGGCATCGCCACCATAGGGATCCGCTTGCCAATGCCCTCGGCGACGACGCCGATCACGAACTGGTTCGTGAATCCGAGCGCCCATGAGTTGATCGAGTTGAAGGTCGCGGGGGCGAACAAGATGGCATCGGCCCGCGGCCACGCATCGCTGGCCCCCGGGGCCTTGTACTCGGAGCGCACGGGGTGCCTGGTCAGTTCCTCGATCGCGGCGATGTCGTCGGCGAGCCAGCGGTAGGCCGTCGGCGTCAGGCCGACGCACACGTCGTACTCCTGCTCCTGGAGGCGGCGTGCGACGTCCGGGACGTCGTGCACGGGTGGGGCGGCGGACCCGAACAGATACAGCACAGGGCGCGTCATGTGGCTATCCCACCACACGCAACCGCCCCTGAACCGGCGGGGTTCAGGGGCGGAGGTGCTGCTCCCGCGTGCGCGGGTATGTTCCAAGTGGCTGCAAGGAACCTGGAGACCATTATGCCTTCTTACGGCGACGAGCACACGGGTGCCCGCATTCGGCGCGAGCGGAAGCGGGCCCACCTGACGCAGCGTGGGTTGGCAGCCCGCATCCCGTACTCGTACAGCCTGCTGAATCAGGTGGAATGCGGTGCGCGGTCAGCGAGCGACGACTTCCTCGTCGCGGTGGCCGGCGCGCTGGGTATCGACGTCACGGTGCTGCTGGGAGACAAAGGCATGAGCAACGACCGCCTTGCTGACTTAGTGCGGCCGATCCGGGCCGCCCTCGCTCTCTACGACCTGGAGCCCACGGGCACGGTCACACGGACGGCTGACCAGCTCGCGGTAGCGGCTGACGGCGCGTGTCAGCAGGTGCGCGCCACACACCTCCGCAAGGCGTCGGCCGCCCTGCCGGGCATCATCGGCGACCTCACCGCCCTCGCCGTCTCGGCGCCGTCGACGCGCACCTGGCAAGCGCTGGCGTCGAGTTACCGCACCGCGGCCGACATCTCTCTGAAGGTCGGCTATCACGACCTGGCCGCCGTCGCCCTGGACCGCATGGGCTGGGCCGCCGAGCGCGCCTCTGATCCGTGCCTGGGAGCGATCCGCCAGTACAAGCGGGCACTCGTGCACAAGGCCGGCGGCGGGGGGCCGGACCTCGGCCGCCGGTTGATCGAGTCGGGGCACGCGATGCTGGATCAGCAGAGGTCGAGAGAGGCGTGGGCGGTCAAGGGGCAGCTGCACCTCGGCTTGTCGGCGGTGGCCGCGCGAGGCGGCGACGGAAGCGCGGTCGAGAGACACATTGCGGCTGCCCGCGAGATCGCGAAGCGGGTCGGCGGGGAGGCCGGCGAGGTGCACTGGTTGTCGTTCGGGCTGCGGAACATCGCGCTGCACGAGATGGGGGCGGCGTTAGCCATGTGCCGGTATGACCAGGCGCTCACCCAGGCGCGGAGCATCAAGCTGCCGCCGGCCGCGCTGACTTCCCGGCGCGCTCGGTACCTGGTGGACCGGGCCACCGCCGAGATGGAGACCGGGCATCCGAATGCATCCCTACAGCACCTGGTGGAGGCGCGGCGGATGGCCCCCGAACAGACCCGGTACCACCCCGGCACGCGCGCAGCGATCACGGGCCTGGTGCACATGGCCCGGCGCACTCCGGACACCCTCGGTCACATGGCCGCCTGGATCGGCCTGTAACTGCGCGCGCTCACAAATCTGTGAGCGTTGTGAGCGTGGAGGGGCGTCACGCTAGCCCCGTACCTGCCCGTTAAGGCGAAATGGGGGCAATCGTGAAGCCCGAGGAGCACACGCAGCACCGGCCGTCACCAACCGACTCGGTCGACGTGGAGGTCATACGGGCGTCCGTCGGCCGTGCGACGGCGCTGCGCAGCGACTCGCGGTCGCTTGTCGAGTTGGTGGAACTGGTCCGGGTGCTTCAGGGGCACGTCGAGGCGCTGCTGCCAGTCGCCGCGGCAGCGACCGATCGCCTGTGGCACGGCAGCATGGAGTGGTCCGTCGCTGCTGGGCGACTGGGCGGCATCCGCTTCGATTTGAGGAGTCAGACCACCCCCGACAGCCTGCTGGGCGCTCGGGCGCAGGTCGGTCGGCTGGTCCGCGACGTCGACTGGCTGCTTTGCCATCTGAGTTCTACGAAAGAAGACGGCCAGTGATCTGTTGCCGATGTGACAAGCCCATCGAACGCGGCGAGAAGTTCACCACACATGTGCACGACCGGCCGTCGGGGGCGCCGGTCATCACGTACTCGCACGCGGTGCTGTGCAAGCCCCTCCCCGTGCAGACGACTCTGCTCAGTCGGTTTCGATCCCGATGACGAGGTCCGCGAGCGGGATGCCCAGCGCGTCGGCGATGAGCAAGAGGGTGTCGAGGACCGGGCTGGCGTGGCCCTGCTCGATCCTGTTGATGGTCTGCCGGTCGACGCCGGCGCGCTCGGCGAGTTTCTCCTGGGTGAGGTTGGCGTGCAGGCGTGCTGCGCGGATGCGGCCGCCGATAGCCCGGCGCCGGGCGACAACCCGGGCAGGTGGCGGGACAGGGGATGGCACCTGTCCACGCTCGGGTGATCATGGAGTGAAGTCTGTATCGTCAACCGTACTTTTTTGGATCTTGTGCACGATGCGCATGTGATCCAGTTCGAAGCAGGGTGACCGCCGGCGTCCACGTATCCGCCGTGAGCGGCCATTCCTGGCTCTGATTCGGTCAGAGCGCACCGCCCCACCCCGTACGCGGGGTGGGGCGGTCTACGTTTATACGAGCGGTCCCCGCCGACTACCTCGGCGGGGACCGCTGCCTGCGGGCCGGGCCTCCCCGCCCGGCGCCGCAGGATGCGGCGAGCACGTATCTGGCGCGTGTGAGGAGCCACGCCAACCCTCGCCATCAGGGCCACTGTAGACGGCACGGACTTGCTGCGGGACCCAAATGGAAGATCCGCTTCGGGGAGTCCTCGTGGGGATGTGGACTCTATGTGGACTTTGATCTTGGCGACAGATCTCGCTACGACGCACTAGACGCCGTTGACCTGCACCTGGAGCTGGTGGGCGCAGACGGGTTCGAACCGCCGACATCTGCTTTGTAAGAGCAGCGCTCTACCGCTGAGCTATGCGCCCTGGATGAGCCGACAGACTACCTTGCCTTCGGGGCGGAACGGCAAACTCGTGCGGGAAACGTGAACTCCTGGGCTCGGTCGTTCGTTTCCGTCAAGTGGGAGAATGGCATCCGGCCAGGGGCGATGCGATCGGGAGAGGGATGTGACGGCGAGATACACGCGGCCGCGGGAGCAGCGAGGACGCCGTCGGGTCCGCGGGGGTCCGGTCCGTGATGTGGTGGCGCTCATGTTGCTGCCGTTGCCGCTGTGGGCGGCGCTGGCGCCGGCCGCGTTCGCGGGCGGGGGGACGCGGCGCTGGTTCGGGCGCGGGGAGAGTCAGCGGGCCGAGGCGCAGGCCGCGAAGGACGCGGCCGCGGCGGCGTTCTACGAGCTGGACACCACGCAGCGGGAACTGCGGATCTCCATCGAGACGATCACCGCGGTCGACGGTTCGCCGCAGGCCGTGCAGGCCGCCGCGGACTTCGAGCGGTTCGAGCGGCGGATCGACGAGATCAGCCAGGCGTACATCGCCTCGGTGGACGCGCACGATCTGGACCGCGACGATCTCGACAGCGGGGCGGCGGCGCGGGCACGGGCCGATCTGGCCCGGGCGAAGGACGATCTGGAACGGACCAAGATCGATCTCGACCGGTTCTCGCAGACACTCGCACCGTTGTTGCAGGCCGCGGAGACGGAGCTGGCGCGTCTGGCGCCGGCCGTGGAGCGCGCCCGGCAGGCCCTGCTGGCGGCGAGCAACGCGCTGGACGCGGCGCGCGGGCAGGGCCTGAGGGCCGACGATCTCGCGGCTCGGCTGGCGGCGCTCGCGCCAGAGCTGACCAAGCTCAATCAGGGTGCCGGGCAGCACGGCGTACAAGAAACGATCCGGCGCGCCGACGAGGTGCTGCGCAAGGCCGAGGAGGTACGGGCGGAAGCCGGGCGGCTGCCGGAGCGGGCGGCGGAGATCGACAAGCGGCTGGCCTCGCTGCGCACCCGTACGCAGGCGGTCGCGAACCGCGCCGAGCAGGTCGAACCGGTCCTCAGCGAGCTGCGGCGGCGGTACAGCGCGGCGTGCTGGCAGGACCTCCAGCACGTACCGGAGCGGGCGGCGCAGTCCGTGCGGCGGGCCGAGGCCACGCTGGGTGAGGCGCAGCAGGCGCGCGACGAGCAACGGTGGGCGGACGCGACCAGCCGGCTGGCGACGGTACGGGCGCTGCTGGACACCACGGGCGAGTCGGTAGCGGCGGCCGGTGAGCGGCTGAAGCGGCTGGACGCGGTGTCGTTCGACCGGCAGCAGGAGGTGGACCGGACGCGCTTCGCACTCCGGGACGCGCAGCGACTGGCGATGGCCGGCCGCCACACCGCCGATCCGCGGCACGCCCGCCCGCTGGACGAGGCGGTGGCGCGCCTGGACCGGGCGGTCGCGGGCTTGGACGGCCGGCACCCCGACTGGTGGCACTTCCTGACCGAGACCGAGGCCGTACGGGAGACGGCGGCACGGGTGGTGCGGGAGATCCGGGAGGAACGGGGCGGCACGGGGGTGTGAGGCGGTGGACGCGGGGGCATCCGGTCTCCGGTCTTCGGTCTCCGGTCTCCGGTCTCCGGTCTCCGGTCTCCGGTCTCCGGTCTCCGGTCTCCGGTCTCCGGTCGTGCGACGCAGGGTGGAGGCAACGGGTTCCCTTGACGTGTCCGGGCGGGGCCCGCTCCTACAGCTATTCCGTACGTGCATCCCTCTCCGTGATCGCGTACACGTCCCTACGCGCTGTGTACGTCCGCACGCGCAGGAGCGCGCCCCCGTCCTCCCGGCGCGTTGGCGGGACGTCGGGTGGGGGCGGATGCTGAAGGGGAGTACGGCCGGAGCGGCACCTCTGCGCGAAGGAGGCCGGACATGGCTACCGCGAGCACCCCACGGACCGGCCCGAGTGGTCTGTACGGGCCGTCGAACCTGTTCCGCAAGGGCAGACTGCGGCACACACGCCTCAACGAACATCTGCCGGTGGATCACCGGCTGAGCAAGGTCTACCGCGTCGGCGCCGGGTTGATGGGGCTGGTACTGCTCGCCTTCGGCATCCTGGGGCTGGTTCACAGGATCGGGTTCTTCGACACCGGTGGCGCCACGGTGGCCGGGCTGAACACCAACGGTGCGCTGAGCGTGCTGTCGATCGTCGTGGGCGCGATCCTCTTCATCGGGATGGTGATCGGCGGGAACTTCGCGTCGACACTCAATGCCGTGCTCGGCGTCCTGTTCCTGCTGAGCGGGTTCGTGAACCTTGCGCTGTTGCAGACGAGCGCGAACTTCCTCGCCTTCCACATCCAGAACGTGCTGTTCAGCTTCGTGGTCGGGCTGATGCTGCTGGTGTTCGGGCTGTACGGCCGGGTGAGCGGAGGGTTGTCGCACGACAACCCGTACTGGCAGACGCGGCATCCGGAGGAGGTCCGGCGGCTGTCCCAGGAGTTGCGGCATCCGCTCAGCGGGGCGGCTGTGGCGCGGCAGGCGGAGCTGAACCGGCGCCGCGCGGGCATGGAGCGGAGCGAGGAGGAGCGACGCCGGGATCTCGGTGAACCCCCGCGGGAATGAGGACTGCCGCTGTCGCGGAGGCCGTGGGGGCGGAATGCGGGACTGCGGGGCGCGGAGCGTCACACCAGACGCAGCACGCGCACCCGCCACGCTTGGAGCAACTGGCTTACCCCGTACCGGAAATACGAAGTACCAGACGCATCGGGTGCACCACTGGCCCGATGCGTTTCATCTTGCGGGCAGGCCCTGGATTTTCCGCCGAAAATAATTGCTAATTAACGACTTCTTGTGCGACCATAGCAATCAGCGGATCACGGAGCGTCACGATGATCGGGGGAAGTGATGACGCAGCAGGTAAGCACAGCTTCGTACGTCGGGCGGGGTGTCCACCGAACGGCGGTGGAGGCCCTGGCCGAGCGGATCTTCGACGGTACGTACGCCGAGGGGGACACCCTCGATGTGCGCGGACTGATGGCGGAACTGGACGTCAGCCAGACGGTCCTGCGCGAGGCGGTCAAGGTGCTGACCGCCAAGGGGGTGCTCGACGCCCGGCAGAAACGCGGCACCTTCGTCCGTCCCCAGGAGCAGTGGAACCTGCTCGACGAGGACGTGCTGCGGTGGAAGCTGGCCGCGGGCGCGCCACCCGCGTTCTTCGCCGATCTGCACGCTCTGCGGCGCGCCGTGGAGCCCTCCGCCGCCGCGCTCGCCGCGCGGTACCGCACCGACGCCGATCTCCGGGCCCTGGACGCCTCGCTCGACGCGATGGCCGCGGGCGGCCGCGATCCGGCGCTGCGGGTACGCGCCGACGCGTCCTTCCACACCGCGCTGCTGACCGCCTCGCACAACCGCTTCCACTCACAGATGTACCGGGTGATCGTGCCCGTACTGATGGAACGCGACCGTGCGGTGCACTCCGGTGGGGTTCACGCCCCGCATCCCGCGCACGCCGAGGTCGTCACCTCCATACGTGACCGGGACGCCGCGCGGGCCTCGGCCTCGATGCTCGCCCTGCTCGACCTGGCCGCCCGCGACCACCCGTAGCGGCGGCCGGCGGACCGTCTCCCGCGGGCCGCCGCGACCGGCAGTACGACGCGACGAAAGGACGGCACGTTCATGAGGATCAGCCGTATCGAGACGTTCCTCGCCCCGCCGCGCTGGATGTTCGTCCGGGTGGAGACCGACGAGGGTGTCGTGGGGTGGGGGGAGCCGGTGGTCGAGGGAAGGGCCGAGCCGGTCCGAGCGGCCGTCGGTGTGCTGTCGGAGTATCTCGTCGGGCGGGACCCGGAACGCATCGAGGACCACTGGCAGGTGATGACCAAGGGCGGCTTCTACCGCGGTGGTCCTGTGCTGTCCTCCGCCGTCGCGGGGCTGGACCAGGCACTGTGGGACATCAAGGGCAAGCGGTGCGGCCTCCCGGTCCACCAGTTGCTCGGTGGTCCGGTGCGCGAGAAGGTCCGCGCGTACTCCTGGGTGGGCGGGGACGATCCGGGGGCGGTGCGGGAGGCGCTGGCCGCGCAGATCGAGGCGGGTTTCACGGCCGTCAAGATGAACGGCTGCGGACCGATGGGCGCTGTCGCCACCCGCGCCGAGATACGGGCCTGTGTACAGCGCGCCGAGGTGGCACGGGAGGTCCTGGGCGACGAGCGGGACTTCGGGCTCGACTTCCACGGCCGGGTCTCCCCCGCCAACGCCCGCCGTCTGCTGCCGCTGCTCGCCGACGCCGCGCCGATGTTCGTGGAGGAACCCGTCCTTCCCGAGCACGAGCACGCCCTCCCGGACCTCGTCAACGCCTCGCCGATCCCCCTCGCGCTCGGCGAACGCCTCTACGGTCGGCGGGAGTTCCTGGCCCCGCTTCGGGCCGGGGTGGCGATCGTGCAGCCGGACGTCTCCCACGCGGGAGGCATATCGGAGCTGCGCCGGATCGCCGCGCTCGCCGAGGTGTACGGGGCACAGCTCGCGCCGCACTGCCCGCTCGGCCCCGTCGCACTCGCCGCCTGTCTCCAGGTCGCCTTCACCACACCGAATTTCCTGATCCAGGAGCAGTCCCTCGGCATCCATTACAACCAAGGGGCGGAACTCCTCGGCTATGTCGCGGACCCGGAACCGTTCCGCTTCCACGACGGTTCGCTGCTCCGTACCGACCGGCCGGGGCTCGGCGTGGAGGTGGACGAGGCGGCCGTCCGCGCGGCCGACGCCCGGGGCCATGCCTGGCGCAACCCGATATGGCGCGACGGGAACGGCGCGTTCACCGAATGGTGAGGGGCCTCGCGATCCGCCGCCGGGCGGAGAAGCCCGTCACGGGCGCGCGGGTCGGCCTGGGGGCGTGGCCCGGCACGGGCGCGCGGGCCGCCCCGGGCACATGGGCCAGCGAGGGCGCGCGGACTGCCACAGACAAGCGGGCCGCCCGCCGCAAGGCTCCCCGCAGGGGCGCCCGCCCCCGCCGCCGACGCCGTACCAAACGCCCGATGCCACTGCCCGAACCGTCTGCCCGCCCCCTCCCCAGCACCCCGCCCTCGCCCCCTCCCGTAACCAGCCTCCTGACCAGCAGCCACCCGCTCACGGCGGAGAAAGCAGGAATCTCCATGGACTTCACCACAGCGCTCCGGGCCGAGCGGCTGGTGGCCATCGTTCGCGGCCGGGACGCCGAGGCGTCCTTCCGTACGGTCATGACGCTCGCGGAGGAGGGCATCGCACTGATAGAGGTCTCGCTCAGCGGGACCGACGCCCTCACCGTGATCCGGCGGGCCCGGGCCGCCCTGGGCGACGAGGCATGGATCGGGGCCGGCACGGTCCGTGGCGCGCGGGACGCCCGCCTGGCGGCGGAGGCCGGGGCGAACCTCATCGTCACGCCCGGTCTCGGCGCCGGGGTGGAGGAGTCCGTGCGGCAGGGACTTCCGGTCCTCGCCGGGGTGCTGACGCCGTCGGAGGTGATAGCCGCCGAGGCCCTGGACGTCGCGGCGCTGAAACTGTTCCCGGCGTCGATGGGCGGGACCGCGTATCTGAGGGCGCTCCGCGCACCCTTCCCCGAGCTGCCGTTCGTCCCCGTCGGCGGGGTGGACGCGGCCGGGGCGCAGGCGTATCTGGCCGCGGGTGCCGTGGCGGTGGGCGTCGGGTCCCCGCTGGTCGGTGACGCGGCGGACGGCGGCGACCAGGCGGCGCTGCGGGAGCGGGCCGCCCGGTTCCGGGAGGTGTGCGCGCGATGACGGACCGCCCCGACGTCCTCACCTTCGGCGAGACGATGGTGGCGCTGCGCGGCAGCGGCCCGTTGCGGCTCGGGGGCACGATGCGGGTCTCCGTCGCCGGTGCGGAGAGCAATGTCGCGATCGGGCTGGCCCGGCTCGGCCACCGGGTGCGCTGGTCGGGCGCGGTCGGGGCGGACGAGGCCGGGGAGCTGGTGCTGCGTACGCTGCGCGCCGAAGGGGTGGAGGTGTCCGGGGTCCCGGCGGACCCCGGTGCGCCGACCGGGCTGCTCCTGTTCGAGCCCCGGCTGCCCGAGCTGACCCGGGTGCACTACTACCGCGCGGGCTCGGCCGCCTCCCGGCTGGCCCCGGAGACCGTCGAGCGGGCGTTCCTCGCGGCTCCACCGCGGGTGCTGCATCTGACCGGTATCACCCCGGCACTCGGCCCGTTGGCGCGCGCCGCGGCGGACGCGGCGCTGCGCCTGGCCGGGCGGTACGGCACTCTGGTCTGCCTCGACGTCAATTTCCGTTCCCGGTTGTGGAGCGCCGAGGCCGCCGGGCGGGTCCTGCGCGGCTGGGCTCCGCACGCCGATGTGCTGATCGCGTCGGACGACGAGCTGCCGCTCTGTCTGCCGCCGGCCGAAGGCACGCAAGACCCCTCCCTGGAGGAGCAGGCCGCGCTGCTGCGGGGGCTGGGGACGAGTGAGGTGGTGGTGAAGCTGGGTGCGGAAGGGGCGACGGCGTTCACCGCCGGGGGCGCGCTGCACCGTCCCGCGAAGTCCGTACGGGCGGTGGACCCGGTGGGGGCGGGCGACGCCTTCGTGGCCGGTTATCTCTCGGCGCTGCTGGACGGTGAGGACATAGCCGGGCGTCTTGAGCGGGCGGTCACCACGGGGGCGTTCGCGGTGGCCTGCCAGGGGGACTGGGAGGGGGCTCCCACCCGCGCGGAGCTGGGCCTGCTGGGCGCGGGGCCCGGCAGCGTCGTCCGGTGAGGGGAGGCGCGGTTAATGTGTGGCCATGCCTCGTTACGAATACCGGTGCCGTCCCTGTGACACCACCTTCGAGCTGAACCGGCCGATGGCCGAGTCCTCCGCCCCGGCCGTCTGCCCGCAGGGGCACGAGGACACGGTGAAGCTGCTCTCCACGGTCGCCGTCGGCGGCTCCGCGAGCGCCCCCGCGCCCTCCGGGGGCGGCGGAGGCGGTTGTTGCGGAGGCGGCTGCTGCGGCTGAACGGTCCCACGGGGCCGGACCCGGCGCACACCGCGGGCACGGTCCGGCACCCGGGTGGGCCGCCCGCCCGCTCGGGGGGCGCCCCGCCTCCGGCCCGAGGCCGCGCCCCGATCAGCCCCCTGCGCGGACCCCCGCCCGCTCCGCGAAGCCCCGTACGATCCGTTCGCCCGCCGCGACTCCGCGCTCGGTGAGTGCGGTGATGTGCGGGGCCTGCCAGCCGGTGTCGGCCAGTTCGCCGTGGCCGGGGCGCCAGCCGTGGTCCGCGGCCAGCAGCAGGTCGGCGTCGAGCAGTGAGTCGCCCGCGGCGAGGACCGTGTCCGCTCCGGTGCGGCGGGCGACCTCCGCGACGGCCGCGCTCTTGGTGAGCGGTTCGGGCACGGCGTAGAGCTTGCGTCCTTGCAGGGAGACGGTCCAGCCGCGGTCCGCGGCCCAGGCGGTGAGTTCCTTCACCCAGGTGTCCGGCAGCAGCGGGCGGTCGACGACGAGGTAGGCGAACAGGTCCTCCGCGGTGCGTGCCTTGAGCAGCCAGGAGGGGTCGGCGGTGCGGACGAGACGGGCGTGGATGTCGTCGAGCGGGGCGCACCGTTCGGCGAGCCGCCGGGCGACGGTGCGCTGCCAGTCGCGGTCGGAGACGCCGTCGGCCAGGAGGTGTCCGCCGTTGGCACAGACCGCGAACCGCGGCGGCGGGCCGGGGAGCCGGACACGCAGGTACTGCTCCCGGGTCCGGGTGGTGGCCGGGACGAAGGGGACGGTGGTGGCGAGCGTGGTGAGCAGTCCGGCCGCCGTCTCCGTCATGTAGGACAGCGGCCTGTGCTCGTAGACCTCGACGCAGAGCAGCCGGGGGGCCTCGGCGTCGGGCCCGGTGAGGTGCAGCGCGGCCGCGGAGTAGATCAGGGTGCGGTCGAGGTCGCTGGCGACGATCGTGGTCATCGGGACGCCACTGCCTTTCCGTCGGCTCCGGTGGCCCCGCGGGTGTAGCGGGGGTGGATCAGTCCGACGCAGCTGTAGGGGAGGTCGTCGGTCTCCTCGACGGGGACGCCGCGCTGTTCGGCCAGGAGGCGGACATGGTCGAGGTCCGTTCCGGCGCCGCGCCGGGCGAGGATCTTCCAGGGGACGCGGCGCAGCAGGACGCGGGTGGTCTCACCGACGCCCGGTTTGACGAGGTTGATGTCGTGGATGCCGTGTTCCTCGCTGATCCGCTCGACGGCCGCCCAGCCTGCCCAGGTCGGTGACCGGTCGGCGGCCGCCAGGGCCGCGGCGTCGGCGTCGACGGCCCCGGCGACCTCGTCGAAGTGCTCGCCGACGGCGTCCAGGAAGGTCCGGGAGACATCGGCGTCCGCCAGTTCGCGGTAGAACTTCGCGCCGTGGAAGTCGTCGGGGCCGACGAGGTCGTCGCGCAGCACGGTGCGCGATATCAGTCCGGAGACGGTGGAGTTGAGGCAGGCGGAGGGGATGAGGAAGTCCTCGCGGGTCCCGTAGGTGCCGACGCAGCCGCCGGGGTCGGCGAGGACGGCGATGTCCGGGTGGAAGCCGGGGAAGTCGGCGAGGGCCGCGGTGAGTTCGCGGGTGATGGCGCCCTTGCCGGTCCAGCCGTCGACGAAGACCACGTCGGCGGGGTCGTGGTGGGCGGCGAGCCAGCGCAGCGCGGTGGTGTCGATGCCCCGGCCGCGGACGATGGAGACGGCGTAGTGCGGCAGGTCGAGGCCGTGCGCATGGCGTGCCCAGCGCCGCATCAGCACGCCGACGGGGGTGCCGGCCCGTGCCAGGGAGACCAGCACCGGGCGCGCTCCCGGGCGCCCGCGGCGCAGCGGGTGTTCGCGCAGGACGGTCTCGGTGACGGTGCCCACGGCGCGGGCGATCCGGCCGGCGGAGGTCCGCAGCGCGTCGTGGAACAGTTCCTGGTAGCGCGCGGACGGCTGGTACTCGACGGGCAGCGACTCGGCGTAGTGGGCGCCGCCGCGCTGGATGGCCTCCTCCCGCTCCTCCGTGGGCGCCTCCAGGGGCACCGAGGAGAGGTCCTGGAGCAGCCAGCCGACCTCGTCGGGGGCGTAGGAGGAGAAGTGGGGGCCGCGCAGCGGTTCGGGCAGGGGCCGGGACGTCCGTCGCGGAGCGGTGGGCCGGGCGGCGGCCGGGAGGTGGGCGGGGACGACGGCGAGCAGCAGGCGGTCGGTGTGTGCGGCGAGACGGGCCAGCAGCCCGTCGGGGGCGTGCAGCGCGGGCCGGTCGCCGTGGGTGTCGACGACGGCGACGACGGCGTCGAAGCGGCGCGCGGGGTCCTTCCCGGCCGCGACGTTGTAGGCGTACCGGTCGCCGGGGCCGTCCGCCGGGTCGTCGTGCGCGGGGAAGGAGAGCCGGGTGCGGATGGCGTAACCGGGGTCGTCGACGGCGAGGACCGGTGAGCGGGTGGTGGTCGAGAAGTACACCTCCGTCCGCCCGGTGGGGTCGGTGTCGAGGGCGCGGGCCAGGCGGAGCGGGGCGTACATCAGTTCCTCGTTGCCGAGGACGAGGACGCGGCGGGCGTCGCCGAGGCGGGCCCGTATCCGTGCGGCCATGTCCGGGAGGGCGGCCTCCAGCCGCTGCCGGTGGTCGGGGGTGAAGCCGTGGCGTCCGCCGTCGGGGAGGTCCGCGGGCCAGCCGAGGTCGACGCGTACGGGGGTGGCCGCCGGGGCGGGTGAGGTGTCGGTGACAGGCGGGGTGTCGTGGGCGGCGACGAGGTCGCGGCCGCGATCGAGGACGTCGGGCGGCAGGCGGACCCCGCCGCGTGCCAGGGCCACGAGTTCGACGCGGGCGCCCAGGTCGGCGGCGGTCTCCTCCAGCCGCAGGCGGTCGTCCGGGGAGCGCAGGTCGACGAGGGCGACGATCACGTACCGCCGGCGCGGGTAGCGGGAGTGCAGGGCCCTGATGGTGTTGAGGACGGTGGTGCCGGTGGAGAACTCGTCGTCGACGAGCACCAGCGGCCCGTCCCCGGCGAGCAGCGCGGGGTCCTCGGGGAGCAGCAGGTGCGAGGTGGCGTGGCTGTGCTCCTCCTCGAAGCCGCCGGCCGTCCCGACGCCGGGCACGGGCCGGCGGGTGGAGTGCAGGTACGGGGCGAGCGCCAGGCCGTCCGCGACGGAGTGTCCCAGGGCGGTGGCGGTCTCGGCGTAGCCCAGGACGACGGCGCGGGCGGCGTCCTCGTCACCGAGCAGGTCCCGCACCCTGCGGCCGAGGCCGACGCCGGTGTCGTGGACGAGCGCGGGGCGCTGCGGTACGTGCTTGCCGAGGACGTTCGACACGAGCAGATGGGCGCGCCGGGGGTTGCGCCGCAGGGCGAGGCCCAGCAGTTCCGGCAGCCGCTCCTCGCCTTCCAGGGCGATGCCGAGCCGCCGGGTGACCCACTCTCCCGTCCACACCACGCGTGCGGTCTCCTCCGTCATGTCGTTCGTCGTGTCCCTCATGTGCTGGATGCGGTGGCCGCTGGTGTGTCAGGTGTGGCGGGTGCTCGCGGTGAGCAGTTCGACGAAGCCGACGCCCTCGCGCGCCACACCGAACGCCTCGGCGCGCAGCAGTGTCCGCTCGGCCCAGGCGCGGTGCGGCTTCACCTCGTTCATCTTGTTGGTGTAGGCGGAGCGCAGGACGCCGCCGTCGCCGCGTTCGGGCCGCAGGATGTCGGCGGCGTCGCTGAACTCCTCGTGGCTGACGACGGAGAGGGCGTGCACGGGCGCCACGTGGGAGGGGTGGATGCAGGTCTTGCCCTGGAGGCCGTTGGCGCGGTCGAGTTCGGTCTCGCGCAGCAGCCCGTCCATGTCGTGCTCGATCAGGTCGGCGCGTAGTTCCTCGGCCCGGCCGAGGAAGGGGCTGCGGCGCAGCTGGGGCTTGAACATCCGCTCGTGGAGCCGGAAGTACTCCCACACGGGCCCGGTGACGGTGAATCCGGTGCCGTCGGCGCGGCCGAGGAGGTTGACCACGTCGCCGATGACGGAGGCGACGATCTGCACGTCGTACGCGGTCATGTCGGGGGCGCGGCGCAGGCCGTAGGCGGAGCAGAGGTCGGTGACGCCCAGGCGCAGGGCGAGGACGCGGTCGCGGTGGGTGCCGACGGCGCGGGCGATGCCCGCCAGGGTCGCCTGCCGGGTCTCCAGGTGCAGCAGCTGGGGCGATTCGAGGACCGGCATGGCGAACAGACGGTGTCCGGCGGCCGCTTCGGCCTTGCCCAGCTCCTCCAGGAACGGTGTCCCGCGTTCCTCGGTGAACTTGGGGAGGACGAAGCCGGAGAGCCGGCGCGCGGTGGGGCCCATGCGCCGTACGAGGTCGGTCATCTGGCCCGGGGCGCGGACGCGGACGAACAGCAGGGGCAGGTCGGCGCCGGCGGCGGCCGCCTCGTCGAGCAGGCGGAACTGCCGTACGAGGTTCTCCTCGCCGGTCGCGACATCGGCGTCGCCTATGGCGTCCTCCAGGCAGAGCACCATGGAGATGACGCCGTGCGCGGCCTGCTTGAGGACGTCGGTGGCGAGCTGCGGGCGGGTGGCGGGGCTGTAGAGCGTGGCGCCGAGGGCGACCGCGAGCAGACGGGCCGGGGAATCGGGGGTGAACTCCGTGGGTTCCTGATGGAAGAGTCCCTTCCGAACATCGGGCGGAAGATGCCCAAAGTGACGCATATAACTCCCCGTATACAGGCGTGAACCGGGCACCGCCGCCACATCCCGTCGTCTGGATCCAGCCGGTAATCGTACGTGCGGCCGGGCGCCGAAAGTTCCCCCGGGCCGGAAAACGTCGCGCCCTCCGAGGGCGGACCGGCGCTCTCCCGCAGCCGGAACGACCGCGCCGGGCGGGCCCCGCGTTGTCCCCCCACGCACCGGGAAGGCAGGATTGCGACATGACGCACGCGATGCAGAAAGGGTCGAACGTACCTCTCGACGCCACGGCCGTACGGGCGGTCCTGCGCTGGACGCCCGGTCCGGGCGTCCCCGACGTCGATGCCTCGGCGCTGCTGGTGGGAGCCGACGGGCGCGTGCGCTCCGACGAGGACTTCGTCTTCTACAACCAGCCGCTGCACCCCAGCGGCCGGGTCCGGCATCTGCCCACCTCCCCGCTGGCCGACGGCCTCGCCGACGTCATCGAGGCCGAGCTGTCCGGGCTGGACGACTCGGTGGACCGGATCGTGCTGGCCGCCTCGTCGGACGGCGGCCCGTTCGCCCGCGTACCGGACCTGCGGGTGCTGCTGTACAACGCGACGGCGGACGACGGTGAGCCGCTCGCGATCTTCGACGTGGTGCCCGACACGGGCGAGGAGACCGCCCTGATCTGCGGCGAACTGTACCGGCGCGCCGACGCCTGGAAGTTCCGCGCGCTGGGACAGGGGTACGACAGCGGCCTGGTGGGACTGGCCACGGAGTTCGGGATCTCGGTCGACGACGGCGACGGGGACGCCGGCGAGCGGGAGCCCGCGCCCGAGGCGGACGGTCCCGCGCCCGTCCCGCCCGCCGCCCCTTCCGAGACGACCACCGCGTTGGCGCCGGAGGCCGACGCCGTCACCCGGCAGGTGACGGACCACACGCCCGGCCCGGCCCCGGCCCCTCCGCCCGAGCCCGTCCCCGCCCCCCTGCCCGACCCGGTACCGGAGCCCCGCTCCGCCGCCCCGCTGCCCCCGGCACCTCCGCAGCCCGCCGGAGGGTACGGCTACCCGCAGCCGGCCACGGGCGGATACGGCTATCCGCAGCACGTCCCCCCGCCGCCGGCCCAGCCGCCGCAGCCCGCCTACGGGCAGCCCGGTCCGCCGCCCCCGCAGTACGCGCCGGCCGGCTACGGCTATCCGCAGTCCCCGCCCTACGGCTATCCGGCGCAGCAGCCGCAGCCCGTGGTGCCGGACCCGTCGTTCACGCTGCCGCCGCAGGGGCCGCAGTTCCAGCACCGGTAGCGGCCCCGGGGCTCAGGACTTGTAGCCCCGGGCCCAGTGCAGCCCCCAGCCGTACAGCCGGTCCAGTTCGGCCTGGAAGCCGTAGACGTACTTGACCTCGCGGCGCGCTATCAGCCCGTCCTTGGTGTTCTCCAGCATGAGGATGGCGCAGGAGCGGGCCTGCGGGGCGCGCTCGTCGAGCCGGATCTCCATCCGGGGGCCGGTGGTCGGGTAGAGGGTCACCACGGCGTGGGTGCGGTCGAAGGCCGGTGTGCCGTCGTAGATGTAGACGAAGACCAGCAGCCGCTTGATCTCCTCGCGGCGGTCCATGTTGATGTAGAGCGTCTCGCCGGAGCCGGAGCCGAACCGGTCGTCGCCGCTGAGCTTGACGTACGGCGGGCCGTTGAGGTCGCCGAGGAAGTCGCCGAGCGGCTGCACCACGCCCTTGGTGCCGTCCTTGAGCTCGTAGAGGCAGGCCAGGTCCAGGTCGATCTGGACGACGGCGGGTCCCTGGGCCTGCACCATCTGGGGCTTGAACAGTTCCCGGGGGGACCGCAGCAGGCTGCCGGTGCGGCGGGGGGCGCGCTCCCCCAGGTCCGAGGTGCGCATCTGCCAGCTGAGGTTGACCCGCATATGGCCGGTGTCCGCGCCCTGCTTGGTCAGCGAGACCACCGGATGGCGCTTGGTCAGCTCGACGACGTACGACGCTCCTCCGCCGTCGAACACCGTCGTACCGCCGCCGCGCCGCCAGTTCCCCAGGAACGACACCTTGCCCACCCCATCGCTCGGTCCTGTGCCATGACATCGGGGCGGCCCGAGGTCCGCACCTCCGGCCGCCCCGTCAAGAGCGTTCCTCCGTCAGGCCCGCGTCACACGCCGGAGGATACTTCCGCCGCCGGCCGCCGCGCACCGTCCTCGCCGTCATCGCGCCGGTTGCGCAGGACGGAGGAGCCGAAGGAGAGGGCGATCAGTACGACGCCGATGAGGCCGGTGACGACCTCGCTGATCTCGTACTGGATGGTGAGGAGCAGGATGACGGCCAGCGCGCCGATGGCGTAGTGCGCGCCGTGCTCCAGGTAGACGTAGTCGTCCAGGGTGCCCTTGCGGACGAGGAAGACCGTCAGCGAACGGATGTACATCGCGCCGATGCCGAGGCCCAGCGCCATCTCGAAGATGTCGTTGGTGATGGCGAACGCGCCGATGACGCCGTCGAAGGAGAAGGACGCGTCGATGACCTCCAGGTAGAGGAAGAGGAAGAACGCGGCCTTGCCGGCCAGGCCCACGACGGTGCCGTTCTTCTTGGCGGGGCGCCCGGCGGCGTCCGCCTCATCCTCCTCGTCCTCCTCCAACTTGTCCTCGAAGTACCCGGAGATGCCACCGACGATGAGGTAGGTGAGCAGGCCGGCGACGCCGGACAGCAGGACCGTGGCGCTCACGTCGCCGGCGCCGTGCGCCGCGGAGGTGGCCACCGTCATCGAGGTGACGAGCAGGACGACCAGCGCGACGATGACGGACAGCATGTCGAGCTTGCCGATACGGGCCATCGGCCGCTCTATCCAGGCCAGCCAGTGGTGTTCCCGTTCCTCGAAGAGGAAGTCGAGGAAGATCATCAACAGGAACATCCCGCCGAATGCGGCGATGGCGGGATGGGCGCTGGTGACCAGCTCCTGATAATGCGCCTTGTCATGGATGGCGAGATCGACCGCTTCGAGCGGACCGAGTTTCGCGGTGATGGCGACGATGACGACCGGGAAGACCAACCGCATACCGAATACCGCGACAAGGATGCCGACCGTCAGGAAGATCTTCTGCCAGAAGGCGTTCATCTTTCGCAGGATGCCCGCATTGATGACGGCGTTGTCGAAGGAGAGTGAAATCTCCAGGATCGACAGGATGCCCACGACCGCGAGCCCTTGCCATCCCCAGAGAACACCCGCCAGGGCGAGGCCGAGCACCGTTACGGCGAACGACCAGCCAAAGGTTTTCAGGAGCACTGCTCAACCATTCCCTTGATGTAGGGGCCCCGGCACGCGGCGCGGCGCTTTACGAAACGTTGACCCCGAAGTCTAGAGCGATGCCCCGCAGGCCCGAGGCATACCCCTGGCCGACGGCACGGAACTTCCATTCGCCGTTGTAGCGGTAGACCTCTCCGAAGATCATCGCGGTTTCGGTCGAGGCGTCCTCGCTGAGGTCGTAACGGGCGAGTTCCGCGCCGCCGGTCTGGTCGACGATACGGATGAAGGCATTGCCGACCTGTCCGAAGCTCTGGCCGCGCGCGTCCGCCTCGTGGATCGACACCGGGAAAACAATCTTGTCGACCTGTTCGGGGACCTGGGCCAGGTCCACCAGGATCGTCTCGTCGTCGCCCTCACCCTCGCCGGTGAGGTTGTCGCCGGTGTGCTCGACCGATCCCTCGGGGCTCTTGAGGTTGTTGTAGAAGACGAAGTACTCGTCCGCCAGGACCCGGCCCGAGCGGCACAGCAGTGCGCTCGCGTCGAGGTCGAACGGCGCTCCCGTGGTGGAGCGCGCGTCCCAGCCGAGGCCGACCATGATCTTGGTGAGGTTCGGGGCGGCCTTGGACAAGGAGACATTGCCTCCCTTGGCGAGCGTGACGCCCATGATGTGCGCTTCCTCTCCGTAGCGGGGCGGGCCGGGTGCCGTCGCCGGCCCGTGGGTCCGTCAAGCGCGTCCGGCGCCGCACTCCCCGGGCGGGGTGTACGGCGCCGGACGCGGGCGTGTGCCTGGACGGCACGGCGGGGCGGGCCATGGGGCACCACCGGAAGGCGGTGCGCCACGGGCCGCTCCGCGGGGGCGGTGGCCTCAGACGTTGACGCCGAAGTCCTGCGCGATACCGCGCAGACCCGAGGCGTAGCCCTGGCCGATGGCCCGGAACTTCCACTCCGCGCCGTTGCGGTACAGCTCGCCGAAGACCATGGCGGTCTCGGTCGAGGCGTCCTCGCTGAGGTCGTAGCGGGCCAGCTCCGAGCCGTTCGCCTGGTCGACGACGCGGATGTACGCGTTGCGGACCTGGCCGAAGCTCTGCTGGCGGTTCTCGGCGTCGTAGATCGACACCGGGAAGACGATCTTGCTGACGTCCGCGGGGACCCCGGCGAGGTTGACCTTGATGGCCTCGTCGTCGCCCTCACCCTCACCGGTGAGGTTGTCACCGGTGTGCTCGACCGAACCGTCGGGGCTCTTGAGGTTGTTGAAGAAGACGAAGTTCTGGTCGTTGGCGACCTTGCCCTGGTCGTTCGTCAGCAGGGCGCTGGCGTCCAGGTCGAAGTCCGTACCGGTGGTGGTCCGCGCGTCCCAGCCCAGACCGACGAGCACGGCGGTCAGATTGGGGGCTTCCTTCGTCAGCGAGACGTTGCCGCCCTTGCTGAGGCTGACTCCCACGGGTCCTCCCATAGGTTCGAGGGGAACATAACGGTGTGCGCCCCCAACGTGCATGGCATCGGATCAACGAACCGATCCTAGTGAGCGGTTCCCGCCGGCCGGAGAAATCGCGGCTGCATGTCGGACGGCCGGCCGCGGCGGGCGCACGGCGCCGCCGGCGCGCGTGCCGCCGCGCCGCGGCCGGCCGTCGGGCACCACGGCTCAGAGCGCTTCGAGCGCCTTGACGTAGTCGTTCAGGTCGCGGGCGTCGGGCAGGCCGTTGACGACCGTCCAGCGCACCACGCCCTCCTTGTCGATGATGAAGGTGCCGCGGACCGCGCAGCCCTTCTCCTCGTCGAAGACGCCGTACGCCCGCGAGACCTCGCCGTGCGGCCAGAAGTCCGACAGCATCGGGTACTCCAGGCCCTCCTGCTCCGCGAAGACGCGCAGGGAGAACGGGGAGTCGTTGGAGACGGCCAGCAGCTGGACGTCGTCGTTGACGAACTTGGGCAGCTCGTCGCGGAGCGCGCACAGCTCGCCCGTGCACACACCGGTGAAGGCGAAGGGGTAGAAGAGGAGAACGACGGCCTTCTCGCCACGGAAGTCGGAGAGCTTGACCAGCTCGCCGTGCTGGTTCTTCAGCTCGAATTCCGGGGCCTTCGCGCCGACCTCGATCGCCATGGGGGTTCCCTTCCACTCACGCTCAACAGGTTGGGGCCAACCCTACGCGCCGGGGCGCACGCGCCGGAGGGCGTCCCCCCGCAGCACCGAGCCCCCTCCGGTGCGGCCCGGAGGGGGCTCGGCGGGGCCGTCGGGGACGGGAGGGCTCAGCGCTTGCCGGACTTGCCCGCCTTGGGCGTCACCAGCCGGCTGCCGGACCAGTCCTTGCCGGCGTTGATGCTCTTGGTCTGGGACAGACCCGCGGTCTGCGCGGCCTCATTGATGTCGCTCGGCTCGATGTAGCCGTCGCGCCCGGTCTTGGGGGTCATCAGCCAGACCGGGGCGCCCTCGTCGATCAGGCCGATGGCGTCCACCAGCGCGTCCGTGAGGTCGCCGTCGTCGTCCCGGAACCACAGCAGGACGGCGTCGGCCACGTCCTCGTAGTCCTCGTCGACGAGTTCCTGGCCGATGACGGACTCGATGCCTTCACGGAGATCTTGCTCGACATCGTCGTCGTAGCCGATCTCCTGGACCACCTGTCCGGGCTCGAACCCCAGCCTGGCGGCAGGGTTGGTCCGCTCCTCCGCGTGGTCCGCGGTCGCGCTCACGGATTGCCTCCTGTCATGTTTCGGAAATGCTCTGTGTGCCCCGCGCGTGCGCGGAGCATTGGGCGTAGTCCACACGGGCGGGGCGGATCGCGCAAGTACCCGGCCGCGGAGACCGCCGAAACGGTGACGTTTGGAGGCGTCTCGGCGCAACTGCGACCCCACCGGGACAGGGGGAAGTGATTCACACCACAGCATTCTGCCGGGTTTGTCGGGCAGGCGCGCGAGTGCCGTGTCCGGCGATTGTGTTCCGTTGCACCCGGACCTGTATTCGGGGGGTGCCCCGCCGCACGCGGGGACGTGTCCGCAGGGGCGTATGGTTGCAATTTGGCCGACCGAAAAAGCGGCCTTTCCGCGCCCGTCTCCGAGGGGCCGTTACCCGCCGGTAGAGGTGACGTATCGCGAAGTCTCGGTACACGATGGAAGACGGCGCGAACCGCAGACAGTCTCCGACGCCGTGCGCAGCATCCATCGCGAGCAGAGCACGAAACGTCCCGAACACGAAGGAACAGCGTGGCTTCCGGATCCGATCGCAACCCGATCATCATTGGCGGCCTTCCCAGCCAGGTCCCGGACTTCGATCCCGAAGAGACCCAGGAATGGCTCGACTCGCTCGACGCTGCCGTCGATGAGCGAGGCCGGGAACGTGCCCGCTACCTCATGCTCCGCCTGATCGAGCGTGCGCGCGAGAAGCGCGTGGCGGTGCCGGAGATGCGCAGCACGGACTACGTCAACACCATCGCCACCAAGGACGAGCCGTTCTTCCCCGGCAACGAGGAGATCGAGCGCAAGGTCCTCAACGCGACCCGGTGGAACGCGGCCGTCATGGTCTCCCGCGCCCAGCGGCCGGGCATCGGCGTCGGCGGCCACATCGCCACGTTCGCCTCCTCCGCCTCCCTCTACGACGTGGGCTTCAACCACTTCTTCCGGGGCAAGGACGACGGCACCGGCGGCGACCAGATCTTCTTCCAGGGCCACGCCTCCCCCGGCGTGTACGCCCGCGCCTTTCTGCTCGACCGGCTCTCCGAGGCCCAGCTGGACGCCTTCCGCCAGGAGAAGTCCAAGGCCCCCAACGGTCTGTCCAGCTACCCGCACCCGCGGCTGATGCCGGACTTCTGGGAGTTCCCGACCGTCTCGATGGGCCTCGGCCCCATGGGCGCGATCTACCAGGCCCGGATGAACCGCTACATGGAGCACCGCGGGATCGCCGACACCTCCGGCTCCCATGTGTGGGCGTTCCTGGGCGACGGCGAGATGGACGAGCCGGAGTCGCTGGGCCAGCTGTCCATCGCGGCGCGCGAGGGCCTGGACAACCTCACCTTCGTCGTCAACTGCAACCTCCAGCGCCTGGACGGCCCGGTCCGCGGCAACGGCAAGGTCATGCAGGAGCTGGAGTCGCAGTTCCGCGGCGCCGGCTGGAACGTGATCAAGCTGGTGTGGGACCGCTCCTGGGACCCGCTGCTCGCCCAGGACCGCGACGGTGTGCTGGTCAACAGGCTGAACACCACGCCCGACGGCCAGTTCCAGACGTACGCCACCGAGACCGGCGCGTACATCCGCGAGCACTTCTTCGGTGACGACCACCGGCTGCGCAAGATGGTCGAGAACATGACCGACGACCAGATCCTCCACCTGGGGCGCGGCGGTCACGACCACAAGAAGATCTACGCGGCGTACGCGGCGGCCAAGGCCCACAAGGGCCAGCCGACGGTGATCCTCGCGCAGACCGTCAAGGGCTGGACGCTCGGCCCGAACTTCGAGGGCCGCAACGCGACCCACCAGATGAAGAAGCTGACGGTCGAGGACCTCAAGGGCTTCCGCGACCGGCTGCACCTGCCGATCCCGGACAAGGACCTGGAGGACGGCCTGCCGCCGTACTACCACCCGGGCCGCGACTCCGAAGAGATCCAGTACATGCACGACCGCCGCAAGGCGCTCGGCGGGTACGTCCCGACCCGTGTCGTGCGCGCGCAGCCGCTGCCGCTGCCCGACGACAAGGTCTACGCGGGCGCGAGGAAGGGCACCGGGCAGCAGAAGATCGCCACGACCATGGCGTTCGTCCGCGTGCTCAAGGACCTGATGCGGGACAAGGAGATCGGCAAGCGCTTCGTGCCGATCGCGCCGGACGAGTACCGCACCTTCGGCATGGACGCGTTCTTCCCGTCGGCGAAGATCTACAACCCGCTGGGCCAGATCTACGAGTCGGTCGACCGCGACCTGCTGCTGGCGTACAAGGAGTCGCCGACCGGCCAGATGCTGCACGACGGCATCACGGAGGCCGGCTGCACCGCCTCCCTGATCGCGGCGGGCTCCGCCTACGCGACGCACGGCGAGCCGCTGATCCCGGTCTACGTCTTCTACTCGATGTTCGGTTTCCAGCGCACCGGCGACCAGTTCTGGCAGATGGCCGACCAGCTCGCGCGTGGATTCGTCCTCGGTGCGACCGCCGGCCGTACGACCCTGACCGGTGAGGGCCTCCAGCACGCCGACGGCCACTCCCAGCTGCTGGCCTCGACCAACCCGGCGTGCGTCGCCTACGACCCCGCGTTCGGCTACGAGATCGCGCACATCGTCAAGGACGGTCTGCGGCGGATGTACGGCGAGAACTCCGAGGACGTCTTCTACTACCTGACCGTCTACAACGAGCCCATCCAGCACCCCGCGGAGCCGGCCGGCGTGGACGTCGACGGCATCCTCAAGGGCCTGTACCGCTTCAAGGCGGGCGAGCGGGGCGAGCACGCGGCCCAGATCCTCGCCTCCGGCGTCGCGGTGCCGTGGGCCGTCGAGGCCCAGCGCATCCTCGCCGAGGAGTGGAACGTCAAGGCGGACGTCTGGTCGGCGACCTCCTGGAACGAGCTGCGCCGCGAGGCGGTGGCGGCCGAGGAGCACAACCTGCTGCACCCGGAGGAGGAGCAGCGCGTCCCGTACGTGACGCGCAAGCTCCAGGATGCCGAGGGCCCGAAGGTCGCGGTGTCGGACTGGATGCGGTCGGTCCCCGACCAGATCGCGCGCTGGGTGCCGGGCGCCTACCAGTCGCTGGGCGCGGACGGCTTCGGCTTCGCCGACACCCGCGGCGCGGCCCGCCGCTTCTTCCACATCGACGCGCAGTCGATCGTGCTCGCCGTGCTCACCGAGCTGGCGAAGGACGGCAAGGTCGACCGTTCGCTGCTCAAGCAGGCCATCGACCGCTACCGGCTGCTGGACGTGACGGCGGCCGACGCGGGCGAGGCCGGCGGCGACGCCTGATCCCCGCGGGTCACAGCCCTGCCGCGCCCCCGGACGGAGTTCCTCCCGTCCGGGGGCGCGGTGTTTTCCCCGCTCAGCTCTCCCAGATCTTGAACGCCCGGATGCGGTACGGCGCCTCCGGGAGGTACGTCCCCGTCCCCGGATAGGTGTCGAACTCGCCGGTCTCGGCGCAGTCCTGGCTCTGGTAGGTGGTGACGGGACGTCCGGTGCGGTTGGCGAGCGAGGCGGCGGTGGTGCCCCCGGGGAGGGGGACACAGCTCTCGATGTCGGTGTCGGCCAGTTCGTGGGTGCGCCGCGCGCCGGCGAAGTGCGGGCGCGGC